>CAIWAH010000127.1 GCA_903910585.1 uncultured Verrucomicrobiota bacterium | reverse complement strand
GACCGAATCCGCGGCGAATGGCGGGCGGGCGGTCAGGAGCTCGTAAAGGATGGCGCCGAGCGAATACAGATCGCTGGCGGCCGTGGCGGGCGCGCCGGCGACCTGTTCGGGAGCAAGGTAGTTGGGCGAGCCCAGCAGGTCACCGGAGCGCGTCAGGTCGGTCGCGGAGTCCAGTTGCTTGGCGAGCCCGAAATCCGTGACCCGGGGCTGTCCGGCGGCGTCGAGCAGGACGTTGGACGGCTTGAGGTCCCGATGCAGGACCCCGGCGGCGTGGGCGTGGGCGATGGCGTCCGCCACGAGGCGCACCAACGGCGCGGCGCGACGCGGGGCGAGCGGCTGCGGGCGGACGAGTTCCGCGAGCGAGGGGCCGGACACCAGTTCCATTGCGAGGAACGGCTGGCCGTCGAACTCGCCGACCTCGTGAATCGTGACGATGCCCGGATGCCGCAGCCGGGCGGCGGCTTCGGCCTCGGCACGAAAGCGCGGTTTGAACTCCGGCCGCGCCCAGGCGCCGGCCAGCAGCATTTTCACGGCGACGCGCCGGTTCAGGCTTCGCTGGCGGGCCTCGTAAACGACGCCCATGCCGCCGCGGCCCAGTTCGCGGAGGAACTCGTAATCGCCGGCCCGCAGGAGCACCGAGTCCGGGGCTGGCTCGGGCAGTCCGAACGCCAGCGCGCCCAGACAGCGCGGGCACTGCCCGGCGAGGGCGCCGGTGGCGAGCGGCGAACCGCATTGGGAGCAGCGCGGGTCGGCCATGCGTCAGCGGTTACCACCGGAACGGGGGCGCGCGATTACGGCGAATGTGACGGCCGGCTTCATCCCTGGAGGGCGGCGAGCAGATGCCGCATCTCGGCTTCCACTTCGAGGGGACTGTCCACCGTGTCGGCGACGGCGGCGCGCACGAGCTGGCGGTAGCGTTCGCGCAGCCGGTGGACCTGCACGGCCAGCGTGCCGGGCGCGAGCGTCAGGCCCGCCGCGAGCTCCGCGTATTCGCCGGGGGCTGGTTCGCGGCTGAGGAAGGGGCGCAATACATCAAAGGTCTCGCCTTTGCCCGCTGCCGACTGTTCGTCCGCCAGCCGCCGCAGGGCCTCCTCCATCAGCACAAGTGCCCACTGGCGTTCGAAGAGGCGGTCGGGGGATTCCGTGTGGGCCGGTTCGAGGCGGTAGCGATCCTCGGCGGTGTCGTCATCGAGCGAACTTACCGCCCGGCCGCCGCCCCGCTTCAGCGCCTGGGCCCGCTCGTGGTCATTGGCGAGGAAGTGGTTCAGCGCGGTCAGCAGGAACGAGCGGAACTTGCCGCCCTCGCGCGTGAGGCCGGCGAGATCGTTCCGTTCCAGCAGGCGGGCGAAGAAGCCCTGGGTGAGATCCTGCGCAGCGTGGGTGTCGTGGCCGCGCCGGCGCACGTAGGCGTAGAGCGGAAACCAGTAGGTGCGACACAGTTGCTCCAGCGCTTCCTGGCCCTGCGCCGACGCGTCGCCGCCGGCCGCGAGGACGAGCGTCCAGCGGGTCGTGGCAAACGCCGAAACACCCCGCGGGGACGCGGGCTCCGGTGCTGGCGACGACGGGGCCGAAGACACCGGCAAAGGATGAAGGACAGGCAAGGCCGCGGCCAGATGCCATTTCGCAGGACGGCGCTTGCGGGGTTGAAGCGGGGCGGGCGTGGCGATTCCCGACGACGCCGGCAAAGTGCTGAGAAATGTCGTCGTCCTGTTGGGGGCGATCGGCTTACGGCAAACAAAAGGGCCGCCGACAACTTGCGGCGGCCCTCGTTGCCTGACGTTGTGCTGGTCGAGTCAGGCTACTCTACCCGGAAGAAGCCCAGAGCGCCGTTGATGTCCAAGCCGGGAAGTTCGAGTTCACCGGGCGGCGGCAGGGTGTAGATGCCGACGGGTTGCCAAGTCGACAGGTCAGGCGACCACAGGACCCGATAGGCGGCCGACGGGGTTCCGCCCAAGCGCAGCTGAAGGATGTTCCCGCTGAGGCTGCTGGTCAGCGTGGCGGTTGGCCCGGGTTCCGCCAAACCGCCTTCAAACGCGCCCAGATCCGCCGCCGGGCCGATCACGCCGCGGAGCTGGCCGTCCGCGAGGTCACGGTATTGCACGGACAGGAGCGGTTCCAAGGCGGCGTCGCGGCAAGGCGAACCGGCCAGGGGGCGGTAGGAAGCGTCCAAGCCAGGGTCGTTGTTCGCGGACCCGATGATGTTCGCGGCGCCATTGATGGCGGCGGGCGAACCAAGCAGCCAACCGGGGCTCATCCAGTTGACTCCGCTGTTCAGGGTGCCGCGGTCGCCGAGCAGAACGATGCGTTCATCGCCGGCGCGGCGGATGATGTTGCCGCGGAAATCGACGGTGATCGGAATGCCGACGGACGGCACCCGCACCTCGTAGGCGCCGCTGTTGATCAGGACGGTGTTATGGAGCATCTCCAGCGTGCCGGTGCGGGGACGGTCGGGGTCCGAGAGGTCGGCGCCGCAGAAGACCGGCTGGCCGGCCTCGCGGTGGGTGACGTGGATGAGGTTGCCCACCACCCGGGTCAGGTTGAAGCGCGAGTCGTTGCGGATCAGGTTGCCGGCTTCGCCAATCGGGGCCGCCAATTCCAGCATCCGGGCCGCGCCCTCGATGCGATTGGCCTCAAATACCGTGCCGGCCGAGCGGTCGAGCACGTTGTCGCCGAAGGAACCTTCCAGCGGCGGATCCAGCCGGCTGAAGCGGACGGTGAGGCCGGCGACTTCGGTGTTCAGGTTGGCGCCGCTGTAGCTGCCGACCATGCCCACGCGGTGGAAATGGCAGCGTTCAATCACGAGATCGCGGGTCAGGCCGAACTCGCCAACGTTCAGCCGGGCCAGCACGCCGGTCGGGACGTCGTGGACGTCGCAATCCTCGATCCGCACCTGCTCGGCGCCATCGAGGCGGATGGCCGCCGCGTCGAACCAGATGATCGGTGTCACGCCGTTGGGCGTCGGCTGCACGTCGCGCAGTTCCAATCCGCTGATGCGGATGTGACCGGGCTTGAAGAACTGGGAGTCGCCGTCGGCCCGGGCCACCGTGATCAAGCCGAGATACTGGCTGACGTCCCAGGAAGCGAAGGCCGTGTTCGTGCCGGTGACGGCATTGAGGCCGCTGATGACGGGCCGTTGATTGTTCGGGCCGCGCACGCCTTCGAAACGGATCGGGGCGGCAGCAGTGCCGCGGCCGGGAATGAGGACCTTTTCCGCGTAGGGTTCTGGCCGCCAATGGACCCGCACCGCGTCGCCGGGGAACAGTCGGGTCCAAGGCACGGAGGACAGCGTCGGATACGGCCGGCCGGGGCCGACCTCGTAGGTGAACGGTCCGCCGGCGGGAGCGATGGGACGGAACAGGGCCGCAACCGTGGTGTCGCCGGCAGGCATGACCAAGGTGGTGCTGGTCGCCTGGGTGTCGGCCACCTCGGCCCCAGCCCACGTGATGAAGCGTTGGCCGGCGGGAGCGTCGCCCACGGTGAGCGGGACCACTGTGCCGGCGACGTAACTGCCACTGCCGGTGCCGCCTTGGACGGTGAGCAGATACCGGGGCCGATCCACCGTGAGCGAGACCGTTACCGGCGCGGAGGTGAGCCCAGCGTCGAAGGCCACGAAGGAGAAGCTGTCGGCGCCGAGGAAGTCCGGTCCCGGAGTGTAGGTGAGTTCCGGGGCGGTGCCGCCCAGCGAGCCGTTGGCCGGCGACGTGATCACCGCGAAGTTCAGCAGGTCGCCGTTGCCGTCGTAGCCCGTCAACCGGAGAGGCAGGGGGCGGTTCTGCACCACGGCGAGGTTCTGCGGATGGGCTTCCGGGGCGACCGGACCCGCGGGCGGCACGAACTCATTCGCGCCCGGGTCGGGAGCGCCGGCGGTGGGTCGGAGTTCGCTTCGGCCGTGGAAAACATATTGGGAAGTCACCGCGGATGCATCGGCCGGCAAGGCCTCGCCGAGATTGCGGACGGGTGAGTAGGCGCCGAGGCGGTAGTCTTTGGCGGCGGCATTGATGAAGCCGGGATTTTCCCCGCCGGGCGACACCAGCTTCTCCAGTCCGTTCATGGTGCCGATGCCTTCGATGCCGTTGTCCCACGGCCCCCAACCGGGACTGACCCAGTTGGTGCCGAAGTTGTGCCGGCCTTCGGAGAGTCCGAGGTAGAGCAGCGTCGGGGCAGCGCCGGGCGTGGCGGGTTCGCGATAGAAGATGTTGTTCCACGCGACCAGTTCCTCGTCGTTCGAGGTGATTTCAAAGACCCGGACGCGATACATCTCGGACTGGTCGCGGCGGAAGACGACCGTGTTGTGATGGAAGTCGAGGCGCCCCTTGCGATATGTGGCCATTGCCCCGGAATCGCCCCCATAGTGAACCGCGGTGGCGGCTTGGCCCGGCCCGCTCACCAGGTAATTGCCGTAGACGTGGGCGCGGCGGTAGGCGGGATCGTTTTGGGACATGGGCCATGCATCCTGCGCTTCCACCAAGTCGATCAGCCGGAGACCACCTTCGATCCAATTGTTGCGGATGACCGTGCCGGCCGAACGATCCTTGAGGTTGCCGCCATTGGAGCCGATCCGGGTCGGGCCGAAGTAGTTGTCCTCAAAAATGATGTCGAAACACTCGGTGTAGACATTGTGCGACGCGAACACGAACGCCGGCGGCGGGGGCGGGATTTCGGAATTGTTCTCGATGTGGCAGCGGGCGATCCGGATGCGCCGGGTGGCCGTGGCCTCCTCGCCGTTGGACTTGGCAAACAGGCCGTCGCCGCAGTCGTGGATCTTGCAGTTAATGATGCTGACGTCCTCGCACCCGAGCATCCAGATCCCGGCACCGCCGAAACGGCGGACCGAGCCATCGGAATCCGTGTAGGTATAGGTGTTTCGTCCGTGACGGATCTCCAGTCCGGAGATTTCGATGTGTTTGGGTTTGTAGCCGAAGTCCCGGCCCGGGCCACGGAATACCATGACGAGTCCGATGTCGCCGATCGACTGCTCGACTCCGCCCGAGACAAACTTGGGCCAGACGTCCCCGGGGTGCGTGGTGGCGTTTTCACCGTCGATTACGGGGCGTTCACCATTGGGGCCGGGAACGCCAATGACGCGGATCGGCTGGGTCGCGGTGCCCTCGCCGGAGATCCGGAACTTTTCGCGATACGGTTCGGCCCGCCAGTGAATGCGGACCGTGTCGCCGGCCTGGAGGTCGTGCATGGCGACCTGGCCGATGCGGCTCAGCGGTTGGCCGGGGCCGATGTCATACTCAGCGGCCCGCCCGGCGGCGGCCACGGTCATCAGGGCAAGGAGTCGGATCAACGAGGTCCAGTGGATCATAGGTTTGAGAAATACGCCGACACCGATGCTCCTGAGCAGGGAAGAGGCCAACCGCAGGCGGGCGCCGGGGCGCTCGACACTTCGATTGGGTGAGCCATCAAGGCAGAGCAGGGGATTCATCCGGTGTTTTGGGGTGCTTAGCACGGGCGGGATGAAATCCACGCGAGGGACTGTGGAACAGGCAGAAATGCGAATTTGGCTGCTCTTCGTTCCCCTTGTCCCGGTCACAACGGGATGTCTACCCTGATTCATGCGTCCACGCGTGGAGTTTCCGTTCTTGGCCTCGTTCTTCCTCCATGCCCTCGTGTTTGCCGCCGCCGTGTTCACCGTCCGCGCCGACGGTCCGGCGGACAACCTTGCCGACAAGGTCCGGCGGGTTCCCGGACCGGGCGTGGCGATTCCGGACGACGCCCGCCACGAACTGACGGAGGGCGTCGGCCAGTTAAGCGCGGAGATCGAGGCGCTGCGCAGTTCGCTTACCAATCAGCCGGCGCTGCTCGCCCGGCTGCCGGATGTGCAAATCTTTCACAAGGCAGTCGATTGGGCTCTGCGTTACGACGAGTTCTTCCGGACGAACGAGGTGAAGGCCGCCCGGGAGCAGTTGGTCGAGGGGCGCAAGCGCGCGGCCGCCCTGCGCAGCGGCACCACGCCGTGGCTGGCGCAGCCGGGGCCCGTGGCGCTGGGCTATGTGTCCCGCATCGACGGCTCGGTCCAGCCCTACGGACTGGTGATTCCGGATACCTACGCGGCCGGCCTGCCGCACCGCTGGCGGCTCGATTTCTGGTTCCACGGCCGGGGCGAGCAGTTGAGCGAACTGGCCTTCGTCAGCGACCGTTTACGAAACCGGGGCGAATTCGCGCCGGCCAATGCCTTTGTGCTGCATCCCTACGGCCGCTACTGCAACGGCTCGCGCTTCGCCGGCGAGACCGATGCCTGGGAGGCGCTGGCGGATGTGCAGCGGTTGTTTCCGATCGACGAGGATCGCTTGGTGGTGCGCGGCTTTTCGCTCGGGGGCGCGTCCTGCTGGCACTTCGCCGTGCATCACGCGTCGAAGTGGGCCGCGGCGGCCCCGGGAGCGGGTTTCAGCGAGACGGCGGAGTTCCTCGACGTCTTCCAGAACGAGAAGCTCACGCCGGCCCCGTGGGAACAGAAGCTCTGGGCGTTGCACGATGCGACCGCCAACGCGTTGAACGTCAGCATGGTCCCGCTGGTGGCCTACAGCGGCGAGATTGACCGGCAGAAGCAGGCGGCGGACGTCATGGCGGCGGCGTTGGCGCGGGAAGGGATGGAGCTCACCCACGTCATCGGACCCAAGACCGCGCACAGCTACGAGAAGGCGGCGAAGGCGGAGATCAACCGCCGCATCGATGCGCTGGCGGCGCTCGGCCGCGAGGCGCTGCCGCGGACCGTCCGCTTCACCACGCCCTCGCTCCGTTACAACCGCATGGCCTGGGTCACCGTGGACGCGCTGGGTGCGCACTGGGAACCCGCCCGGGTGGAAGCCACCGTGGCGGCGGACGGCAACAACCTCGTCGCCCGCACCCGCAACGTCACGGCGATCACCTTCGAGCTGCCGCCCGGGCTCGCGCCGTTCGATGTGCGTCACGAGATCATGGTCGAACTCGACGGGTTTCGCCTCCGGACGGGGCCGCCTCAGACCGATCGCTCATGGAAGGCCTCATTCCATCGCGAAGGCACCAACTGGATCGCCGGACCGCTCCCGGAAAACTCCCTGCGCAAGCGGCACGGGCTCCAAGGGCCGATCGACGATGCGTTCATGGATTCGTTCGTGTTCGTCCGCCCGACCCGCCGACCGCTGAATGCCGTGGTGGGCAACTGGGCTTCCAACGAACTGGCCCACGCCGCCGAGCACTGGCGCCGGCACTATCGCGGCGACGTGCGGATCAAGGACGACACTGCCATCACGGACGCGGACATCGCGGCGAGCCACCTTGTGCTGTGGGGCGATCCGCAGAGCAACACGCAGCTCGCGCGGATCGCGGACAAGCTTGGCGTCCGTTGGGATGCAAAGGGCGTGCACACGCCCGCGGCCGGCTATCCGGTGGACCGGTTCGTGCCGGCCTTCATCTACCCCAACCCGCTGAATCCGGACCGGTATGTCGTGGTGAACAGCAGCTTCACCTTCCGCGAATACGACTACCTGAACAACGCCCGGCAGACCCCAAAACTCCCCGACTGGGCAATCCTCGATGTCACCCAGCCGATGACCTCGCGTGCCCCGGCCGGGATCACCGCGGCGGGATTCTTCGGCGAGAACTGGGAGTGGAAACCGTAGGTCCCACTCCGCCAACGATCAGGAAGCTCGGTCAATTCACTCCGCCAGCCGCACGATGTAGCCGCCGGACTTCTCGTCGGCGTCGAGTTTCAGCAGGTCGCGCTTCTGGGCTTCCAGCAGCAGGTCGTTGAACGAGCGGAAGCCGTAGGCGCGCTCGTTGAAGCCCGGGTTCCGCCGCTTGATGGCCTGCTTGATCATCGAGCCCCAGATCGGGTCGTCGCCCTCGCGTTCCTCGGTCAGCGCCTCGAGCGTCACGATCACGGTCTCGAACGCGTCAATCAGCGGTGGACGCTTCGGTTCCTCCTCCGTTGGGCGGTTGGCCGGGGCGGTGCCGGCGGCGCCTTCGCGGGTGGCTCCGGCGCGGGACTTCGACGGTTCGCGCCGCACCAGGTCGTCGTAGTAGAGGAACTCGTCGCAGTTGTTGATGAACAGGTCGGACGTCGAGTTCTTCACGCCGGCGCCGATCACGGTCTTGGCGTTTTCGCGCAGCTTGCTCACCAGCGGCGAAAAGTCGGAGTCGCCGCTGATGATCACGAAGGTGTCCACGTGGCCCTTGGTGTAGCAGAGGTCGAGGGCGTCCACGACCATGCGGATGTCGGCCGAGTTCTTGCCGGACTGGCGGACGTGCGGGATCTCGATCAGCTCGAAGGCCGCCTCGTGCAGGTCGCGCTTGAACTCCTTGTAACGGTCGAAGTCGCAATACGCCTTCTTCACCACGATGTGGCCCTTGAGCAGCAGCCGCTCGAGGACCTTCTGGATGTTGAACCGGGGAAAGCGCGCGTCGCGGGCCCCGAGGGCGATGTTTTCGAGGTCGAGGAAGACCGCCATCGTCGATTCCTTGGAGGGTGAACTCATGGCGGAACCCTACGCCGGCCGCCGGCCGCTGGCAGCAGAATTCCGGCGCCGGCGCGATTCGGTTTGGACTCCGCCGGCCGCGCCCGGTATGTCCCCGCCCGCGTGAACAAGGCCGCCGTCCTCAAAAAGATCGTCGAACGTCTGACCGCCGACCTCGAGGTGTATTTCAAGGCCGCGCGGGCGGCGCATTTCGAGGCGACGCACGAGCAGAGCAAGGCCGAGAACAAATACGACACGCGCGGCCTGGAGGCGTCGTATCTGGCGCGCGGTCAGTCGAAACAGGCGGCGGAACTGGAGCAGTCGCTGGAGCAGTATCGGGCGCTGCCGGTCCGGGAGTTCACCGCGGAAACGCCCGTGGACATCGGCGCGCTTGTGGAACTGGCGGTCGGCCGCGACCGGTCCTGGTATTTCCTCGGGCCGCGCGCCGGCGGCACGGAAGTGACCCACGGCGGCCACGAGATTACCGTCATCACGCCGCAGTCGCCCATCGGCCAACTGCTGGTCGGACGCCGCCAGGGCGAATCCGTGCGCCTCACGTTCGGCCCGAAGGCCGAGGCCAAGCTGGTGTCCGTGAGCTGACGACGGCCGGGAAGGAACCCCGCTACGGATTCCGTGCCCGCAGCTCTGTCCGCACGAGTTCCCCGGAAGGCGAGCGTTGGTCCGCGGTCCAGCCGCCCTTGACTGGGGCGCCCGGCAGCAGCGCCGCCGTGGTCTCGCGTTTGTCGGCGATGGACCAGTTGCACCAGCTCAGTCGGTGCTGCTCCATGAATTCCCACCAACGCCGCGTCTCCGCCTCGTCGAGAGTGCCGTTGCCGTCCGCCGAGCCGGTGCCCCACTCGGTCACGAACAGCGCCGCGCCAAGGTTCAGCGCGGTCTCCGCCTTGGTGCGCAGCGATTGCCGGTGCGTGCCGGCGTAG
>CAIWAH010000126.1 GCA_903910585.1 uncultured Verrucomicrobiota bacterium | reverse complement strand
TTCCGTCCAGCGAGAGACGGACGCCATCGTTGGAAGTGGTCCGGAGGACGAAGTCGCCGGTCGCGGGCGCGATGAGCTGCCCGGTCCAACGCACGGAGAACTGGGCCGACAGGGAGGCTGGGCGCGCGTAGATGGCCCGCAGGCGGTCGCCCTCCACCAGCGCTTCGGCGGACATTCCCGGGGGAATCCCGCCGCGGATGAAGGTGGTGTCGGGACGGGTCCGCGCGAGGTTGAAGGTGCGCATCACTTCCGCGAGGAACCCGAGTTGCGCCCGCAGCGTGCGCGTGCCGCCGCCGGGCTGGTCCTTGGGGAAGGTGAAGTCGCCCCGCTCGTGGCCCGCCACGAACGAATAGTCGAGGTTGTTATAGAGCGCGCCGCCGGCGAACAGGAAGTCCCAGGCCTCCATCCGGTAGGGCGCATCGTCTGTTCCGCGGAAGCCGGTCTCGTTGTCGCCGATCGGCAGGTTGAGGTGGCGGTTCTGTTTCACCGCCTCCGGCGGGGTGGCGTAGTGGAAGTTGAACAGGCCCAGCGCGGGATGGGGATTCGTGACCCGGGCGGCGCCGTTGGCGACATTCCAGGAGATCAGGTGGGTGGTTGGGTGGCTCGGGCTCAGGTTGGCCGCGGTTTCGCCTGCTCCGGGCCGGAGTGCTTCCGCGAGCACGTCAGCGATGTGGTCGTGCCACTTCATGTCCACGCCGCCGATGTAGGGCTCGTTGCAGATCTCGAAGGTGACGTGGTCATACCGGCGCAATTCAGCGGCGAGCTTCCGAACGTAGGTGTCCATCACGGCCACCAGCTTCGGATCGCGCAGGCTCAGGGCCTCGTCCCACGCACAGTCGCCCACGCCGTTGACGTTGTTGCGCTGGTGAAACGGATGCGTTTCCCAGGATTTCGGGCTGTAGAAGCAGGAGAACAGGTTGGCCTCGACCACGATGCCGCGTTCGCCGGCGTGCTTCATGAGCCGGTGCAGCCGGGCAAAGTAGGCTTCGTCCCAGCGCGACAGATCGAAGCGGTTGCCGCCGTCGAAATAGCCCGGCTGGTCGCTGCGGGCCCAGGGCATGACGAGGTCCGCCTGTTCCGGGGCCAGCGTGTTGCGGGCGATGTTGAAGGCGCCGGGCTGCTCGCGGTAGGCAAGGAAGATCCGGGTGCCGTTCAGCCCGTCCTCCGCCAGCGCGTCGAGGTAGCGGGCGAAATCGAAGCGCCGGTTCACGAGCGCGCCGTAATGTTCCCCGCTCGTGATGATCACCGTGGGCTTTCCGCGAAAGGTGAAGTAACGCGGGTTCTCCGGCAGCAGCCCGATGGGGGCGGCCAGAAGGGCAATGGACGAAACGGCGCCGGCGAGAAGCGTTGTCACAAGCCTTCGCCCGTGCCGGGCCAATCGATCCGGAACTCCTTGGAAGGCGGGCAGGGAAGACATGGCGACAACCTACTGCCGGGCGCCGTCCCCGGGCGACTGCATTTCCGCGCGGCAATTCGGCCTTGCCCGACCGCCTTCGCCCGCCACCCTCCGCGCCCATGGAAACTCCTGACCAATTGCGCGAACTTTTTCGCATGCAGAAGTCCCTCAACGAACGCATCGGCGTCCACACCGACAAGATGGACGAGGCCGAGAAGACCAAGTGGGTGCTGAACTACTGCCGGGCAATGTCGCAGGAGATGGCGGAGCTGACCGACAGCGTGCCGTGGAAGTGGTGGGCCAAATACCAGAAGTTCGACGAGCAGAACGCGCGGGTCGAGGTCGTGGACCTGTTCCACTTCCTGATCTCCATCGCCCAGGTGCTGGGCATGAGCGCCGATGACGTCTTCCAGGCCTACGTGAAGAAGAACGAGGTCAACTTCAAGCGCCAGGAATCCGGCTACACCCAGAAGGATCACGACGATTCAAAGCACATTTGAACAACCCTGAAGCCGTGGCATCCGTTCCGCCTGTGAAGGGCTTCGGGAATCGGCTTTGGAGCGCCGCGCTGGGGATCGTGCTGACGGTCGCCGGTCTGCTGGCGGATGGCACCGACCGCGCCGCGCACCGGCAGATCGCGGAACTGGAGGCCAAGCTGGCCGCCAATCCGACCAACGCGGCGGTGCTCATCCAGCTCGCCAAGGTGCATCACAACGAGGCGACCCGGGGCGCCGAGGACGCGGCCCACCACATCGCCCGGGCGAAGGCTCACCTCGGCATCCTGCTCGCGAACGATCCAAAGCACGCCTTCGGCCGCGCCCTCCTTGGCAGCACCACGGTCCTGACCGCCCGCGAAGCGTTCTGGCCGGGCACCAAGATCAAGCGGGTCCGGGAAGGGCTGGCCCTCATGGATGCTGCCCTCGCCGACTTTCCGGAGGACCACAACGCCCGCTTCACCCGGGCTGTGAACAATCTCTACCTGCCGGACCTGTTTGAGCGCCTCGTCACCGTGACCGCGGATTTTCAGTGGCTGCGGGAGCGTGCCGACCGGGGCGAGTTCGACGCGGAGTTCCGCCAATACGTCTTCCTCTACCACGGCCGGGCGCTGGCAAAGTGGAAACGGCCGGCCGAAGCCGCCACGGCATGGAATGCCGGCCTCGCCATTGACCCGCAGTCGAAAGTCGCGGACGAATTGCGCCGCGAGCTCGGCACCGCCAAACCCGCGTCGCCCTCACCGTGAATTCCGCCGCCTCCGCCGTCCCGGTCCGCCTGACCGACCTCCCCGTCCCGGCACCGCACGCCGGGGACGTGGACGCCGTGCTGATCCCCGCCGAACAGCTGCAGGAACGCATCACCTCGCTCGCCGCCCAGATCTCCGCCGACTACGCCGGGCGTGACACCGTGATCGTCGCGCTGCTCAGCGGCACTGTGATGTTCCTCGCCGACCTTCTGCGTCGTCTCGAATTCCCGCTGCGGCTCGATTTCATGGGGGTGTCCAGCTACGGCGGCGGCACGGAGTCCGGCCAGCTCGTTTACACCAAGGAATTGAAGCTCGGCATCCGCGGCCGGCATGTGCTCGTTGTGGACGACATCCTCGACACCGGCAAAACGCTCCGGTCGGTCACCGCCAAACTCGCCGAATTGGGACCGGCCAGCCTGAAGACCTGCGTGCTGCTCGACAAACCCGAGCGCCGCACCGGCCGGTTCGATGCCGATTACGTCGGGTTCCGCATTCCCAACCTGTTCGTCGTCGGCTACGGCCTCGATTACGATGAACGCTACCGGAACCTGCCCTTCGTCGGCGTGCTCAAGCCCCACGTTTACACCGAGCCGGCATGACGATTCCGGTCCAGCTTTGGTCCTATTTTCGCGACCTCGCCGGCACCTCGCGGCTGGATGTGGAACTGGCCGCGGGCGCCACCATTGCCCAGTTGCTCGACGCGGTTTACTTGCGACATCCGGAACTTGCCGGCCTGCGCAAGTCCACCCTCATCGCCGTGGGCGTGGACTATCAGCGGCCTGATTACGTCCTCCGGGCCGGCGATGAAGTGTCCCTCTTCCCGCCAGTCCAAGGCGGCTAAGGGGCAATTCCGGAACCACCTCGCGCCGCCGTGAATCATTCCCGTTCGCAACTCGACGCGCGCCAACGTAGGGCAGGCTGCCAGCCTGCCCGCTGCGCCTTCAGGCGCGAAACCGAGTGTTCGAGTGTCACCCCATCCGCCTTTCCCCCATTTGCCCGATGACCCGCTCGCTCAGCCTCACCACGGACCCCATCAACGAGCCCGCCCTGGTCGCCTCCCGGGCGATGGGTGCCGGCATGGGCGCGGCGATCACCTTCAGCGGCGTCGTCCGGGGCAGTGAAGCCGGCGAACCCATCGCCGCCATTGACTACGAAGCCTTCGTGCCGATGGCGGAACGGCAGTTCAACCTCCTGTTCGACCAGCTCGCCGAACGCTGGCCCACCCTGGAATCCGTGCGCCTCGTCCACCGTTTGGGCGTCGTCCGGGTAAACGAGGCCAGCCTCTGGGTCGAAATCATTTCCCCGCACCGCGGCGAAGCGTTCGCCGCCTGCCAGTGGCTGATCGAGGAGATGAAACGCGTCGTGCCCATCTGGAAACGGCCATTGGCTTCCGCCTGAGGCTGTTGTTTCTTGGCACCCGTTCTGGCGGGGCGTTAGCGTGGTCCGGTTCCATCCGGGTCTGCGTTTCGCCGTCCGCCTTCTCAACCATGTTCGAACAAGCCTTCCGCAACATCGACGACGCCCTCCGCAAGGAAGCCGGCTGCGCCACGGAGCTCGACTACTCCGAGCAGACGTCTTGGCTCCTCTTCCTCAAATACCTCGACGGCTTGGAGCAGGACAAAGCGGACGAAGCCGCGCTCGAAGGGAAGAAATACACCTACCTCCTCGACAAACCCTATCGATGGGACGTGTGGGCCGCGCCCAAGGACAAGTCCGGCCAGCTCGACCACAACACCGCCCTCTCCGGCGACGACCTCCGCGACTTCGTCGATCAGAAGCTCTTTCCCTACCTCCAGAAGTTCAAAGCCCGCGCCTCCGGCCCGAACACCATCGAATACAAGATCGGCGAAATCTTCGGGGAGCTGAAAAACAAGATCACCAGCGGCTACAACCTCCGAGAGATCATTGATCACGTGGACGAACTGCGCTTCCGCTCGCAGACCGAGAAGCACGAGCTGAGCGCGCTCTACGAGGAGAAGATCAAGCGCATGGGCAACGCCGGGCGCAACGGCGGCGAGTATTACACCCCGCGCCCGCTCATCCGCGCCATGATCCGCGTGGTGAACCCCAAGCTCGGCGAGACCATCTACGACGGCGCGTGCGGCTCGGCGGGCTTCCTCTGCGAAGCCTTCGACTACCTCCGCGAGGCGAACCCCAAGCGCACCACCGCGCAGGACAAGCGCCTCCAGGAAGCCACCTTCTACGGCAAGGAAAAGAAGTCCCTCGCCTACGTCATCGGGATCATGAACTTGATCCTCCACGGGATCGAGGCGCCGAACCTCATCCACACCAACACGCTCACCGAGAACCTCGCCGACATTCAGGAAAAGGACCGGTTCGACCTCGTGCTGGCCAATCCGCCCTTCGGCGGCAAGGAACGCCCCGAGGTGCAGCAAAACTTCCCCATCCGCACCGGCGAGACCGCGTTCCTCTTCCTCCAGCACTTCATCAAGATCCTCCGCGCCGGCGGACGCGGCGGCGTGGTCATCAAGAACACGTTTCTGTCCAACACCGACAACGCCTCCGTGAGCCTGCGGAAGCACCTGCTGGAAAGCTGCAACCTCCACACCGTGCTCGACTGCCCCGGCGGCACGTTCCAGGGCGCGGGCGTGAAAACCGTGGTGCTCTTCTTCGAGAAAGGCCGCCCCACGCGCAAGGTCTGGTTCTACCAGCTCGACCCCGGCCGCAACCTCGGCAAGACCAACCCGCTTTCTGATCCCGACCTCGCCGAGTTCGTGACGCTGCAAAAGACTTTTGCCGATTCGCCCAAGAGCTGGAGTGTGGACGCGAAGGACATCGACCCCGCGACCTTCGACCTCTCCGTGAAGAACCCCAACGGCGGCGAGACCGTGACCCACCGCAGCCCGCAGGAAATCATGGCCGAAATCGCCGCCCTCGACGCCGAAAGTGCCGAAGTGCTGGAGAACATCAAGGCACTGCTGAAATGAACGCCGCTGTCTTCAGCCTCAACGAGGCGCCACAGGCCAGCCCAGGGCAACGCCCTGGGTTTGGCCGGAGAGAGCGGCCAGCCCTGAAAGGGCGGCATAACGCGGGGCGACCTTTCCCACGGATTGTTTCGCCCCTTCAGGGCTGGGGATTTTTCATGTCCGGTGACCCAGGGCGTTGCCCTGGGCTGGCTTGGGTCAGGCCGTTGGCCTGCAAACCCCTCGCCCGCGACGCCGAAAGCGCGGAAGTGCTGGAGAACATCAAGGCGCTGCTGAAATGAACGCCGCTGTCTTCAGCCTCAACGAGGCGCCACAGGCCAGCCCAGGGCAACGCCCTGGGTTTGGCCGGAGAGAGCGGCCAGCCCTGAAAGGGCGGCATAACGCGGGGCGACCTTTC
>CAIWAH010000125.1 GCA_903910585.1 uncultured Verrucomicrobiota bacterium | reverse complement strand
GGTGCCCAGCACCGTGCGCTCGAAGTCCTCCTTGGCCCGGCGGGATTCGGCGAACACCACCGGCTGGGTGACCGCGGCGATGCGGTCAATGTCCGCCTCCAGTTTGGCCGGCACGAAGACGTTCGTCAGCAGTTCGGCGCAGATCGCCCGGTAGCGCGGCCCGAGTTGCGGATCGGCGAGGCAGCGTTCGACGAGTGGATTGGGATCCGCATTGGGACGCAGGATGCTGGTCTGCATCTGGAAGCGCGACGGACCGGACACCGGATGCATGCCGAAGGATTCATTCAGGTCCCACGGAATGAAGGTCGAGCGGTGCGACTTCGAGCTGTGGAACAGGTAATAGTTGTGACCGTTTCCGATGAACGAATCCACGTTTGCCAACAGCGCGTTCAGGGCGACAAACCGCAGGAACTGCTCGGGATCAAGGTGGTTCGTCAGACCGGTTCCGAACTGTTCGGGCGAGGCGTCGCGGATGAACCGCACGAAGCTGATGAACCGTTTTTCGTCCTCCGGCGTGCCGTCCTGCTTGGGCTGGTAGCGGTCGCGGTAGCCTTCCCAATCCTCGCCAAAATACCAGAGCCCGCGCATCTGCTCCGGCTTCGTGAGGATGCCTTCTTTCTGGCCGAAGTGGCGTTTCAGGAACCGATCCTCGACCGCCTCCACCAGCGTATAAAGCCCGAGGTGCTGGCGGTTCACGCGTCCGGGGATGGTGAGATAAACTTGGGCGAACGCCGTCCGCGGCGCGGGCAGACCCGCCCGGCGAAACAGCTCGTAGGCGAGGGCTTCACGCAGTTGGGTCGCGTCGTTGACGTTGTTGTTGAGGTAAAGCTCCTCCACGCCGAACAGGTCGCGCCCCTTGGCTCCGCGGTTGAAGTCGAGTTTCAGCGGACGCTTGTAGCCGTTGGGGGCGCGAGCCACGGAACTCACGCCCTTGGTGCGGACCGCGACATTCGTGAGCACCTGTCCGCCGAGCTCCACCGTGCAGGTCGCCCACGGATACCGGGAGCCGGTGTCACCGTTGGCCGGCGACGATTGCGGTTCCTGGCCAAACACGCCGCGGATGAAGTTGTCCAGCGGACCGCCGCCGCCGCCTTCGTTGCGCCGGGCCACGCCGCGGGAACCCAGCGTCTGCCAATCCTTCGGCGCGACGGTGAGGTGCAGCGTCCAGAGATTGGTGAGCCCAAAGAACGGCTGTTCGTTGGTCGCGGCAGACAGGCGCACCCAGCCGGTGAGGAGGCAGAGCAGCAGCAGAGAGCGGAATCGGGCGGGCATGGCGGCGGTCACGCTGACCCAAACCGTCCGGGAATGTTCAGGGGAACGCAACCGGACTTAGGGGCTGAACGAAACGCAGGTTGGCGAGGGCGAAATCGCCGGGGAATGCCTCGCGAATTCACGCGCCGCCGCGCCAGCGACGCACTGCGGCAAACCCCATGAGGGCCGCGCCACCCAAGGCCGCCCATTCGGCCGGTTCGGGCACCGGCGTTGCAACGACAGCGCCCTGATTGCGGTATGGGTAGGTGCCCTCGCTGAGGTAAGACCAGGTTGCACCCGCATCGCCCGAATTCACCAAGCCGGCCGGCAGGTTCCAAGCGTGGCCGCCTGGGACGTCGAAGCCCGCCACTGCGGACGATTCGAGCCACACAAAATTGCCGCTCGTGGGTTGGAGCGCGAACAGGTAGTGTGAATTGGGGTCCAGAGTCACCACAATGGTCGGCGAAAAATGTGTGTCCGGGCCCGAGTTGGCGGGAATCCCCGCGAACGTAAAGGCGGTCAGCGCGGCACCAGTAGGCAGAAACGAGGCGTCCGCCGCATACAGAAACGCCTGCATCTCACCAGGTGAGCCGCCGGTGTCAAAGACGCGGGCAGTCACCGAATCCAGCGTATAGGCGAAGCCATCCGTAACGAAGGGCATTCCCAAATAGGAATTGGCCCCGAACTGCCAGAGGTTGGCCATCGGCTCGCTGAGCGAGGTGACCTGGGTTTGGCCAAGGACGGACAGCACAGCGCATGGACCCAGCACGAGTATCGGCAGGAGGAATTTGGCTTTCATAGTGTCAGCGTGTGAGTGGCCGGCCGACCGGCGGATTTCAAGCCTCATTTTGGCCTGACGCGGCCAAGCCACTTGAATCCGTTCAATTGGACCTATTTGAGGCTCCGGATCTCGGCATTGGCGCTGCGCAGGCGCGCGGCGAGCACACTGGCCAGATTGCTGATCAGCTTGCTCTGGAGATGGCCGAGGCCTTCGTCTCCGAGGCGATCAAAGGCTTCGAACCCAAGCCGGAGCACCTGGATCGGCCCCAGGGCCCGCACGGTGGCGGACCGCGGTTCGCGATCCACGAGGGCGACTTCGCCGAAACTCATGCCCGGCCCGAGGCGGCTGATGAGCTGTTCCTCGCCCGCGGACGGTTTCAGGAAGATGCCCACCTCGCCGCGGGTCAGGAAAAACATCGCGTCGGCCATGGACCCGGCGGCGATGATCTCGGCGCCGGCGGCCAAATCCAAGGTCGTGAGGCGTTCGGAAAGGTCCTGAAGTTCACCCGCCGAGAACCCGCGGCAGAGTTCCTGCCGGCCCAGCGGCACGGTCACCCCCTCGGCCTCCGTGCCACCATGGCGTCGAAGCAGCTCGTTCTCGCAGACTTCGAGGGCCTCGTCCCGCGTCGCATACCGGCAAATCTGTTCCCAGCCGCCCTCGGCAAATCGTGAGATGACGAAGTTGCGGAGCGTGGTCTTGTCGTGGGCGCCCGTGATGTAGATGCGGACTCCGGCCTTCGTGAGCTGTTCGCGCAGGTCGAGCAGCAGGCGGCACGACGCGCGGTCCAAATCGGCAACGAGCGCCAGGTCGAGGATCAGGTGGGTGCAGGCGGAGGCTTCGCGCAGGATCGTGCGCATCACCGGCTCCAGCGAGGCGAAGATGAGCCGGCCCCGCAGCTGGTAGATGCGGACGGCCTGACCGTGGGCACGCAGCACGGCCAGTTCCGACTTTACCCGCAGCCGTTTGGAACGGACTTCGGCCGCCGTCTGCACCTGCCGCAGCGCGGGCGTCACAACCCGCGGCGTGTTGAACAGGTGCAGGCCGAAGTCCTGCGAGAGGTCGTTGCACACCCGAATGCCGCGCACGCTGTTCCCCTTGGCATCGAGCGGCGGCGAAAAGACCCCGATGCCCAACTGGCCGGGCAACACCGCGAGAATTCCACCCGCCACTCCGCTCTTGGCCGGCATGCCGACGTTGTAGATCCACTCGCCGGCGTAGTCATACATGCCGCACGAACTCATGATGCTCAGGAGCCGGCCGGTGTTCTGGGGCTGGAGCACGCGCCGTTGCGTGACGGGATTCACCCCGCCGCTCGCGAGCGTGGCCGCCATGACCGCCAGGTCGCGGCACGTCACGGAGATCGAGCATTGGCGAAAATACAGGTCCAACGGCTCCTCCGGTTCGCCGGTGAGGATGTCGAAGTTGCGCAACAGGTGGGCGATGGCGCGGTTGCGATGGCCGGTGTCGCGTTCGGACCGGTAAACGGCGTCGTCAATGGCCAGATCCCGGCCGGCGAATTCGCTGAACAGGCCCAGCAGTTTCGCCTGCCGTTCCACCGGCGTCGCACCTGGCACCAGTCCCGCGGTGGCAATCGCGCCGGCGTTGATCATGGGGTTCAGCGGCCGGCCGGTCTTGGGATCGAGGCTGATGGAGTTGAACGCTTCACCCGAAGGCTCGACCCCCACCTTGGTCAGCACGTGTTTCAGGCCGACGGCTTCCAGGGCCAGTCCGTAAACGAGGGGTTTCGAAATGGACTGGATGGTGAATTCCTGCCGGCTGTCACCAACTTCGTAAACCTGCCCATCCACCGTTGCCACCGCGATGCCGAACCAGCCAGGGCGGGCGCGGCCCAGCTCCGGGATGTAGGTCGCCACCTGGCCGTCTTCGAGGCGGGCGAACTTGTCGTGAAGGTGCTGAAGATACTGCTCGATCGGGGACTGGCTCACGGGCATCGACATGGCGACTCAGGGGCCCGGCGCCACCTCCCGGACACCGACGTGTGTCCCTCAGGGCGTTGCCGGGTTGTGTGGGATGAATCTCCGTGGTGATGGCGCCGGTGGCGAGCCTGCGAAGCATGAGAATCATTCCACGGAATCGGCAAGTCGCGCGGAATCATTCATGACGCCACCGAGGGTCGGTCCTACGGCTTGCAGTTGAATGCCAACGGCCGTTGGCGTCGTCTGCGATCACTCCACGCTCATGAAGACTTCCTCCCTCCGAACTGGCTTTGGTCGATTGCTTTTCCTCGCCCTGCTGCTCGCGGTCCGCGTGTCCGCCGCACCCACGGACGACGTTTACCGGCTCGGACCGGATTCGCTGCCCCAGCCGGGCGTTCCGCAGGGCAAGGTCATCGGTCCGCTCACGCTGCCGAGCAACGTCTTCACCAACACCACCCGGAACTACTGGGTCTATGTGCCGGCCCAATACGACCCGAAGACACCGGCCGCGCTGATGATCTTCCAGGACGGCCATGCGTTCGTCAGCACGAACGGCGACTACCGGATCCCGCATGTCTTCGACAACCTCATCTACCGGCGCGAGATGCCGGTGACCCTCGGGGTGTTCATCAACCCGGGGCGCACGCCGGAGCAGAAGGAGTCGTCTTCTGCGGACTGGGGCGATCGCATCAACAACCGGCCGACCGAATACAACGCACTCAACAACCACTACGCCCGGATGATCGTCGAGGAGCTGCTGCCGACGCTGAAGAGGGACTACAACCTTTCGGACAGGCCGGAGGACCGAGCCATCGCCGGGGCCAGTTCGGGAGCCATCTGCGCCTGGACCGTCGCTTGGCATCGGCCGGACCAGTTTCGCAAGGTCATCAGCACCATCGGCAGCTTCACCAACATCCGCGGCGGACACGCCTACCCCGAACTCGTCCGCACAACGGACCGAAAGCCGATCCGGATTTTCCTGCAGGACGGGCTGAACGACAACCGCGGTCGCCGGCGCGACGGGAGCTACGATCCCAAGTGGGACTGGCACGCCCAGAACCGCCTCATGGTCGAGGCCCTCACCGTCAAGGGCTACGACGTGAACTACTGCTGGGGCATCGGCACGCATTCCAACCGTCAGGGCGGCGCAATGATGCCCGAGATGCTCCGGTGGCTCTGGCGCGACTATCCGCGTCCCGACGATCCCAAGGACGACAGCAACCGTAAGCTGCTCGGCCCGGTGACGCCCTGAGTGGACGCCAAGGCCGGGTGTGCCCTGCGTTGACGGGGGGACGTTGGATGCGGCCTGATTGCCGCCCAACGTATGCAGAGCCTCATCGGTCTCATCACGTCCGCCGACCCGGCGGTTCGCAACCAATCCCTCGACGGACACGTCGAGGGCGCCAGCGTGGAGCAACTGCTCTCCGCCTGCGCCGAACTGGACACCTTCCGCCGCCAGGCCGAGAACCTCTACGAACGCGTCCGCGCCCTGTTCTTCCTCGCCGCGATCCATCGCTTCCACCTGCCCACCAAACTGGTAGCCGACGACGTAAGGAGGCGGACCGAACCGGACGAGGAGATCCGCCTCGTCACCGCGGCGGCTACTGCCCTGATTCCCTTCCACGGCTTCGAGCAGCTCCTCCACCGC
>CAIWAH010000124.1 GCA_903910585.1 uncultured Verrucomicrobiota bacterium | reverse complement strand
CGTCCGGCTGAAACCACGCTTCACACAGGTCGCCGGCGGTCTGGACATGGTAAACACGGGCGCAGTGGCGCTCACAGGTGGCCACGAGCTGCCGGGTGTTGTTGCTGTGCGCGCCGCCAATAACGACGACCACGTCGCACTGCTGCGCGAGTTCCTCGGCGGCGCTCTGACGCTGTTTGGTGGGCTGGCACACGGTGTCGCGGAAGACGACCTCGCTCGCCGGGAACCGCCGGCGGAGATGTGCCACCAGTTCGCGGACCCGGGCGATGGGCTGGGTGGTTTGGGACACGACCCCGAAGCCGGGACGCTCAGCCAGCGCGTCGATTTCCGCCTCGTTTAGAACCACGTCGGCTTGGGGAAAATCGCCGGTCAGCCCGCGCACTTCGACGTGGCCGCGATGGCCGATGACCACGGGATGAAGTCCGCGCGCCGCGAGTTCCTTCAGCGCGCGGTGGGCGAAGTGAACCAGCGGACAGGTCGCCTCCAGCACGCGGTGACCCCGTGCGGCGACTTCTGTCAGGCGGCGTTCGCTGGTGCCGTGGGCGGTGATGATGACGGTGCCGGTCTGCACCTCGGCGAGCTCGGTTTCAAGGCGCACGCCGCGCGAGCGCAGGTCGTCCAGGACGGTGTCATTGTGGACCAGCTCGCCCAGGACGGTAACCGCCTGGCGGGCGGCTTCGGCGTGGGCGAGCGCGATGGCGTCGCGGACGCCAAAGCACATGCCGAGATGTTCAGCGCGGAGGAGGATCATAAGCTTTGCGTTACAAAGTGAAGGAGCGGAGAAGGCGGAAAGTGTTCAATCGGAGTTCAGAGAATCTTCGTCTGGGCGACGATCTGTTCCAGCAGGCCGAGATAGGCGGCGAAGGCGTCGCGGCCGGCCTTGGTCAGCGTGCAGGTGGTCAGCGGGCGGCTGTCGCGAAAGGACTTGGTCACGCCCACGTAGCCGGCTTCCTGCAGCGTGCGGATGTGCGTGGTGAGGTTGCCGTCCGTCATCGCGAGCAGCCCGCGCAGCTCGGTGAACGAGAGCTCATTCGAGGCTGCCAGCGCCGACATGATGGCGAGGCGGCCCTTCTCGTGGATCACCCGGTCCAGTTGGAGGAACGGCTCGGGATTCACGCGGCGGGATTCCTCTCCTCCAGCAACAGTCGGCAGCCGGCGATCAGGTGACCCAGCCCAAACGTGCCGCCCATCAGCAGGTGGGCGTGGCTGAGGGACGGATCGTATCCGGGCGTGAGGGCGGCCCCGGCGAGCGCACAACCGGCCAATACAAAGGCCCAGCCCAACTGCCGCACGCCCCGCAGCGTGAAGAAGCCGGCCGCGTGGAGGGCCAGCCCGTAGCAGACGAGCCAGGCCGGCGGCAGGGCGAGCGCGAGGATGCGGCCCTCCGGATGAAGACCGATCAACGCGATGCTGACTGCGATGCCGGCGGTGGCGGGCGGCAGCATGGCGGCCACCACCCGGCGGGTGGGCGGCGTCCAAAACGGTTCCTGGGCCCGGAGCGCCTGCTTGCGGACCAGGATGAAGCTTCCGGCAATGGCGACGCCGGCGATCACAAACCAGAGGCGGAGAAAGCCCTCGCGGGTGAGCACGGGCAACGACCAGCCGAGGGCCGCGCCGCCAAGGCCCAGCAGGCCCGCCATGGTCAGCACGGGCCCCAGCGCCCGTCGGTAGAGTGCCGCGCGTTCCATCAGCGTGCGGATCGTCTGCAACTGCTGGGCGGCCTCGGCGTCGTTCATGGCATCGACTTTGCATGGCAAAGTGAATGCGTCAAGCGGTGTCGTGGAAATGGGTTAGGGAGGTGATGCCGGAGGCAGGGCCCCGCGCTGCCGCGCTCATTGGCGCAATCGGATTCAGGCGCGGGGGGCGGATCCCCCCAGTTCCCCTTGCTGGGCGTCGGATGCCCACGGCCGGTGGCATGGGTTTCTGCTTCTTTCTCAACCGTCGCCCGGCGCTGACGCCGGGTGCGAACGCCACGATTGCCATGAAGCCAAGGTCAAACCTGATACTCGCCGCCACCATTGCCGCAACGCTGGGCTCCGCCCATGCGTCGGTGTTCATCGACACCTTCGACACCTATGCCGTCGGGCCGCTGCCGGGCACCTACACCACTGAGACCGGCTGGGAGGTGGTGAACGACCCTTCCTTCGGCGCGGGCTCGCTGGTAGCGCGGGGAAGCGGCAGCCAAAACAACCTGATGACATCGTTCGCCGTGACGTCCCTGGCGATCGGCGAGGGCATCGCGGTCCAGTTCGACTACCGCTACCTCGGCGCACCCACGGCGGTGCCGCAGGCGAACTTCGTGCGGTTCGGTCTCTACACCAGTGCCGGAACGGCCGCCTACGACGACGACCGGGGATTCCACGCCGGGATCACCCACTACGACAATGCCACCCCGGGGACGGGCGGCTTCTACGACCTGCGTTACGAGGCCAACTCCGTGGATCTCTTCGCGGGGATGCTGCTCGACAACCAGCCGGGCGTCATCACGGCGCCGCCGCCGGACAGCGACGGGCTCACGCTGGGATTCGATCCCTCCAAGACAACGAACGACGGCACCACGGTCCACACCGCGCGCCTGGAAATCCGCAATCTGGGGATCGGCACCGGCCTGCGGGTTTACCTGGATGATCTTTCCACCGCCAAGCTCGCGACCTTCACGGCGACCAATGTGCTCACCTTCGACCGGTTCCTGCTGGAAACGCCCTTCGGCACCGGAGTCGGGACCGAATTCCACGTGGACAATGTGACGGTGGAAACCCTGTCGGCGGTGCCGGAGCCCGGCGAATACGCGGTGATGTTCGGGGCGGGGATGATCGGCTTCGCAGTCTGGCGGCGCCGATCGCAGTCCCGTTGATGGACGGGATGCCGAAAGGCAAACGCCCGCCGGTCGGGGGGACCGGCGGGCGTTCAAACGGACCCGGGAAGCGTCACTTCGCGAGCTCGATCTTGGCGACCGTGACGACGAGCTTCTCGCCGTCCTTCACGCACTTGCCCTCGACGTTGATCTTGGCGGTGTCACCGCAGAGGTGCTTGTGGAACTTCTGGCTCTCGTCGCCCTTGAGGTAGTAGGTGGTGGTCTTGTCGCCGTTCTTCACCTGCACGACGTTCTGGCATTCCTTGGTCTCCTTGAGGGCGCACTTGGCGCACTTTCCCTCGCCGGAGAGTTTGACCTCCTTGCCTTCGTCGGCACGGAGGGTGGAGGTGCCGAAGGCGAGCGCGGCGACAACGGCGAATTTGAGCATGGATTTCATGATGACAGTGAATTGGTATTTACGAGCTTCAGTCTGGAAGGAACTCCTCCTCCGGCCACTTGGCAAGTCCGCAGTATGAGCTCCGACGCCTTCAACGGTGCGGTCCTGGCCGGCGGACGCTCCTCACGGATGGGCACCGACAAGGCCCGGCTATTCGTCGGGGGCGAAACCCTGCTCGCACGGCAGCTGCGGCTCCTGCGGGATGCCGGGGCGGTGGAACGGCTGGTGGTCGGACGCGGCGGCGAGGACTTCTCCCATGAGGCGGACGTGCGGTTCATCCCCGACCGGCGTCTGGGAGCCGGGCCGCTGGCCGGTCTCGAAGCAGCCCTGGGAGCGGGCACCTTCGGTCCCACGCTGGTGCTGGCGGTGGACCTGCCGTTTCTGACGGTCGGGCTGCTGCGGGATCTCGTGCACAAGGGGGGCGCGGAGGTGGGAGTGGTGCCGGTGCGGGCCGGCCGGCCGGAGCCGCTGGTAGCGCTCTATCCTCCGGCGGCCCGCGACGAAGTGACCCGGCGACTCAATGCCGGTGAACTGGCCCTGCAACCGCTGGTTCAGGCGGGTCTTGCGGCGGGCTGGCTGAAACCGTGGCCCATTTCGGACGCGGACGCGGTGCAGTTCACCAACTGGAACCGGCCAGAAGATCTGCGCCGCCGCTGAGCGTCCGGCGGACACCGGCGCGGATTTCGCGTGGCGCATTCTCCCGGTGAACGCCACGGTTGACGCATGGCTTCGCGTGAACATCAGCAAGTTGCCCTGACCATCGCCGGTTCCGATTCCGGCGGCGGCGCCGGTCTTCAGGCGGACCTGAAAACCTTCGCCGCCTTGGGAGTCCACGGCACCACGGCCGTCACGTGCCTGACTGCCCAAAACCCCGCGGCGGTCACCGCCGTTCAGGCCGCGACACCGAAGTTCGTCCGGGCGCAGCTTGAAGCGGTGTTCGGCGAATTGCCCCCACGCGCGGCGAAGACCGGCATGCTCTTCAACGCCGGCATCATCCGCGAAGTCGCCCGGTTCTGGCAGGCGGGTGAACGGGGGCGTCCGCCGCTGGTGGTTGACCCGGTGATGGTGGCGACCAGCGGGGCCCGCCTGCTCCAGCCGGCCGCCGTGAAGGCCTTGCTCAACGAACTGTTGCCCCTGGCCGCGCTGGTGACACCGAATCTGGACGAGGCGGAGATCCTGACCGGAAAAAAGCTGTCCCGGCTCGACGACCTGTTCGAGGCGGCGCTGACAATCCATCAGCGTTTCGGCTGTGCCGTGCTGGTGAAGGGCGGTCACCTGACCCGCTCGCCGGAGGCGGTGGATGTGTTCTTTGATGGCGAGACCGGGCTGACGCTCTCGGCACCCCGGGTCCGGGGCGTGAGCACGCACGGGACCGGCTGCACCTATTCGGCGGCGATCACGGGCTACCTCGCGTTGGGATTGGATCTGTCCGCCACGGTCGAGTTGGCGAAGAACCACATCACGCAGGCGATCGCGCAGAGCGTCCGCGTCGGCCGGCATTCGGCACTGAACCCGTTTTGGCGGGAGGCCGAAGGCGACTGAGCCGGTTCGTTACCCACCGGGTGGCAGCGAACGGGCCGACGGCGTGGCAACTGCTGCGGGCGGATGCCGGGCAATGGTGCGCAGCGCCACGGTGAGCGACGCCACGATGAGTCCCGCGCCGAGGAAGAAGCCGACCCCGGGCAGCTGAATGGTCGCCTTGGGACCGATGAAGAGGCCGAACAGGCTGGTGGACAGGATCGGTCCGAGGAATCCCGCGACACTGCTCAGGCTGGTCAATGCCCCTTGAATCGCCCCCTGCTCGTTCGCGGCGACGTTCCGGGAAATCAGGCCCTGGGCGGCCGGGGCCCCGATCCCACCCAGCGAGCCGAAGACGAGGATCACGTAAATCATCCAGCCTTCCGGCGCGAGGCCATAGCCGACGAAGCTCAGTGCGCCAATGAGGTAGCCGATGGTCACCGAGCGCACTTCGCCCAGTGCCGGAATGATTCGGCGGGCCAGGCCGCCTTGCACAATGGCGGCCATGATCCCCACGACCGCCAGCGACGCGCCGACCTGCGACGGTTTCCAGCCGTAACGATGGCCGGTGTAGAGCACCCACAGCGCATGCAGGCCGAAGTTCGCGAGGTTGCTGAGGAAGAAACTGACCGCGAGGCCGAGCACCAGCGGGTGATGCCGCAGGGCGGACAGCGAAGAGACCGGATTGGCCCGGGCCCACGAGAACTTCCGGCGGTTCTCCGGCGCGAGTGATTCCGGCAGCACGAAGAACCCGTAGAGCCAGTTCGCCAGGGTCAGCCCGGCGGCAACGAAAAACGGCACGCGGAGACCGTAGCCGCCGAGCAGCCCGCCCAGAGCCGGGCCGGCGATGAAGCCGAGGCCGAAGGCCGCCCCAATGAGCCCGAAATTGGCCGCGCGTTTTTCCGGCGGGCTGACGTCCGCGATGTAGGCGGTCGCCGCGGTGATGTTCGCGCCGGTGATGCCGGCAATCACCCGGCCGGCGTAGAACCATCCCAGATTGGGGGCGAGCCCCAGCAGCAGATAATCGAGTCCCGAGCCCAGCAGCGATCCGAGGATCACCGGTCGCCGGCCGTGATGGTCGGAGAGGCTCCCGAGGACCGGCGCGAACAGGAACTGCATCGCCGAGTAAAGCGCGGCGAGCAGACCGACCGAATGGGAGGCGAGGGCCACATTGCCGCCCTGCAGTTCGGTGACCAGCAGGGGCAGGATGGGAATGATCAGGCCGATCCCGAGAATATCGAGGAACAGCGTGACGAAGATGAAGCCCAGGGCGGGTTTGCGGCCGGACATGCGTTCCGGGGCCGACGGGCGGTAGCGTGGGCCGCCGCCGGCCGGTCAACGGGGTTGGTCAGGGAACCTTGGCGGTCGCCGGGCTGCGGCCGTGGAGGCGGATCAGGTCGAGCAGGATGCGTTCGGCCTCCTTCAGGGTGACGTCGCTGGCGACCTCGTCTTCGGCCTCACCGTCCGCCAGATCATCCTCGGGATCATTGGCCTCCTTCTTCTCCGCCTCCAGCACCTTGGCGTCGGCGCGGTTCACGGCGACCACCACCTTGTTGGTCATGGGCGCCGGCAGGCCGTCCTGGTCGGCGAGCTTGAGGGTGATTTCGTAGGTGGTCGGCTGCTTTTCCTTCCGGTCGGCGAGCTCCTTTTTGCGGGCCTCGGCGCGAGCCTTGTCCTCGGACATTTCGGCGCGGCGCTTGGCCTCATTCAGCGAAACGGTCTTCTCGGCCTGGCGCTTCTTGAAGCGGTCCACGTCCTCGCGGACGTAGTCGAAATCGCGGTCCTTCGCGAGGCGTTCGGCGGAGCGGCGCGCGATCTCCGTCAGCACTGGGGCGACGCGGTTGACCTTCTCGTAGGCGGCGCTGGCGATGGTGTCCCAGGGCAGCGCGTTGGTGAGCGAAGCTTCGCCGACCTCGAGGTGGTTGTTGACGCTGGGCAGGGTGAGGTCGGGCACGACGCCCTTGAGCTGCGTGCTGGCCCCGCTCGCGCGGTAGAACTTGCGGATGGTGATCTTCGCGGCGCCGGCGGATTTCGGCGTCAGGCTCGACAGCCAGCCCGCGGAAAGTTCCTGCACGGTCTGGACCGTGCCCTTGCCGTGGGTGGAACTGTCGCCCACGACGACCGCCCGGCCGTAGTCCTGCAGCGCGCCCGCCACGATCTCGCTCGCGCTGGCGCTGAAGCGGCTGGTCAGCACCATCAGCGGGCCGTCGTAGAGGATCGATTCGTCGGTGTCCTCCTCGACCATCACCGAGCCGTCATGGTTGCGGACCTGCACCACGGGACCGCTTTTGATGAACAGGCCCGTCAAGTTGATGGCCTCCTCCAGTGAGCCGCCGCCATTGCGTCGCAGGTCGAGGATGATGCCCTGGGCGCCCTCGGTCTGGAGCTTGCGGACGAGCTTGGCGACGTCGCCGGTGGTGGTCTTGCCGGAGCCGCGGCGGCCGCCGACGGGGAAGTTCGCGTAGAACGACGGCAGATCAATGACTCCGACGCGGGTCACCTGGCCGTTGTCGCCCGGCACCTCGATCAGTTTCGACTTGGCCTCGCTGTCCTCGAGCTTGATCTCGTCGCGGGTGATGGCGACGACCTTGCGGGCGGAGGAATCGGCGCCTTCCGGGATGATCTGGAGGCGGACCTTGGTGCCCTTGGCGCCGCGGATCTGCTCCACGACCTTGTTCAGCTTCTCGTCAATGACGTCCACGAACTCGCCATCGCCCTGCGCCACGCCGACGATCTTGTCGCCGATCTTGACCTGTTTGCTCTTCTCCGCCGGGGAACCCGCCACGATCGACCGGATTACCGTGTAGCCGTCCTCGCTTTGCAGGGTCGCGCCGATGCCGAAGAGCGACAGGTTCATCGAGATCGCGAACTGGTCGAGCTCGCGCTTGCCGAGGTAGTCGGTGTGCGGGTCGTAGGCATGGCCGAGGGAATCCAGCCACACCTGCAGCACCTCGTCGGGCTCGATCTGCTTGAGGTTGCGCAGGGTGCGGTTGTAGCGGCGGGCGAGCTGTTTGACGATCTCCTCGTGGCGGTCCTGATCCAGCTGGACGAGCAGCGCGGAGAGGACCTGTTCCTTCGGCTGTTTCTGCGTCTCCAGGCGGTCCTTGGCGAGGTCCGCGAGCTTGGCGGCCTTCTCCGTGCTGAGCTTGTTGGTCAGCGTGGTGGCGAGCTCGGCCGGTTTTCCGGAATCCAGCGCGTGGTTGAGCTTCGGCTTGAGATCCTCCGGGTTGAAAGCACCGAGCTTCTCGGCGAGATACTCAAACCGCAGCCGGTCGCGCCAGAGCTTGCGGGCCGCCTCCATGTCCTTGGGCCGGGCCTCGTCCTTGCGGTTCACGACGAACTGCTCGTCGGAGTCGAAGGTGAACTGGCCGGCCTTCAGCTCGTCCATCACCAGCGCGTAGCACTGGTCAAAGCGCTTGAGGAAACGGTTGAAGATTTCATAGGCCGGCTTGGTGTCGCCGACCCGGGCGGTCAGCTCGTCGAGCTGGGTGCGCCAGGCCGCGAACTCGTCGTAATCGGACTGGAGCAGGAACAGCTTCTGGGGATCCCAGATCTCCAGATAACGGTCGAAGAAGCGGGCGGAAATCTCGTCGTCGAGCTTGTGGCGCGTGTAGTGGCCGCGGCTGAGCAGGTGGGCGAAGGCCTGGGCGATCCGGCCGTCTTCCCCGCCGGGCAGCAGCGTTACCTCGTTGGTGTATTTCGCCGAGATCAGCGTCTTGTCGGTCTCCAGGCTGGGCGCGAGCGCCGGCGAGAGAGGTCCGGCCGGCGGCACTCCCGGCGCCACCTGCGCGGCCTTGGTGTCGGGGCTTTGGGCGCGGGCCACCACGAACGAAAGCAGCAGCGCGGGGATCAGCCGGAACTTCATGCGGCGCGAATATGCAGGCACTCCCTTCGGACGCCAGCCGGGACTTGGTGTTCAACGGGCAAGTCCCCAAAAACCCGCGGGTGGACCGGCCGGGGGGCGCAAAACCGGGCGTTGCAAAACCGGGAAAGGGGCGTATGCCGGGATGAACGCCATGAACTTCCGTCGCCTGCTTCCCGTCGTCGTCGGAGTGGCCTTGGGGGCCGCTTCCCTGCCCGCTTCCGCCCAGAGCATCGGCCGCATTCGCCGGTCCTTGGACAAGGCAACCGGCGGCCAGACCGCCCCGGCGGCACCCGCCCGGCCGGCCAGTCCGGCTCCGGCGGCCACGGCTGCCCAGACCGCGGCGATTCAGGCCGCGCAGAACAAGCGCAATGCGGAGGCGGCGGTCGGAGCCGACCAACGCGTCGTGGAGTTTCTCAAGGAGCGGGTGGAGAGCGGCTCGGCGGAGGCAGCCTTCGACCTCGCGAAGCGTTACGAGGAGGGCAAAGGCGTGACCGCCGACCCCAAGGAAGCCCGCCGGCTCTACGCGCTGGCGGCGGAACGCGGCCACGATGAGGCCAAAGCTTGGCTCAAGGAGCATCCCGCTCCCGCCAAAGACGTTCCGACGGAGAAGAAATAGGAGCGGTCGGTGGCGCGCCGGGTTGCCCAGGGCAACTGAACCGGCTGATTTCGGCGGCGGCGGAGCGTGGGCTTGAAACTTCGAGGTGACTTTGGTCACCTCACACCGTCTCCACACGTCTCCTCCTATGCGCCCCCTCCAACCTGCCTGCCGTGCCCGGGCTGACCGGCCCCGGCGCGGCTTCACCCTCATCGAGCTGCTCGTCGTCATCGCGATCATCGCGATTCTCGCGGGCATGCTGTTGCCGGCCCTGTCCAAGGCCAAAACCAAGGCCCAGGGCATTACCTGCATGAACAGCACCAAGCAGCTCATGCTCGCCTGGAAGCTGTATTCCGGTGACTTCAACGACCGCCTCGTCGGGGCGGCCAACTGGACGCCGCCCGGCAGCCGCGAGGTTCCCAACTGGACCGGCGGCAGCTGGCTGGACAACACCAAGGCCCAGGAACGCAATGCGAACAACTGGGACCACGACGCCTACACCAAGAAGTCGGTGCTCTGGCCCTACTGCGGCGGCTCGGTCGGCATCTGGCATTGCGCCGCCGACCAGACCATGGCCTACGACACCAGGCAGAAGAAATACGTTCCCCGCATCCGCAGCATGTCGATGAACAACTGGGTGGGCGGACCCGGTTGGGGCGAATCGGGGACCGGCTGGAAGGTCTATTCCAAGGAGTCCGACATCCAGATTCCGGGACCTTCCAACACCTTCGTGCTGCTGGATGAACGCGAGGATTCCATCAACGACGGTTACTTCGTGGTGGACATGAACGGGTTCAAGGAAGGCGACCCCACCGGCATGCAGAAGCTGGTGGACTATCCCGCGTCCTATCACAACGGCGCGGCGGGGTTTGCCTTTGCGGATGGCCACTCGGAGATCCACAAGTGGCAGTCCGCCGAACTGAAGCGGCCGATCAAGAAGGGCGTGCTGCTGGCGCTGAACATCCCCATCGGCAACAAGGCGGACCTGAAGCGCGATGTGTTCTGGATGGCGGAACGCAGCACCCGGAAGTGACCTCCTACGGTCGCGCCTGCCCTGCTCACACCCGGCTTCGGCCGGGTGTTTTGCTTGGGCGGCATGCCGGTTTCGCGGTCAGGCGAAGGCGTGCTGGCGGAGGTGCGCTTCGACCGTCTCGGCGGAAACGCTGGCCATGATATCGCGCAGTTCGGCGTCGGTGCCGCGGATGGGACCGCCATCGTAGCGGTAGAACTCCAGCGCCCGGTCGCAGACGCGGGCGTTCGGAATCAGATGCCAGCCGGAGCGCAGCGGCAGGATCGGCGGGTTGACCGTTGGGGTCTGGATCACGAACTGATGCGGCACCTTCACCGCGGCCGCGAGGTGCATGAACAGGGTGTCCACGCTCAGAAACGCGTGGGCGTGCGCCAGCAGGGCGGCGGCGTGCCGGACGCTGGGTGAAGCCGGGAAATAGGCCCGGCTCCCCCGGAGCTGCTGGAACAGGACCGCATGCGGTTCGGCCTCTTCCGGTCCACCGAAGAACAGGAGGGGCAGCCCGGGAAGTTGGCGGGCGAGCAGCCGGGCCAGTTCCTGATACCGCTCCAACGGCCAGCGCCGCAGGGCGAGGTTCTTGGTGCCGCCGGAGCCCACATGCAGGCCCAGCCAGCGCTGACCCAGCAGGCCGTTCTCCTGCAGGAACTGGACGGCCCACTTCAGCTCGGGCTCGGAAAAGGTGAGCTCGTAGTGCGGCTGGGAAAGACGCCGGGAGCCGCCGGCGAGCTCCAGCAGCCGCAGGTTGTTCTCGTGGGCGTGAACCGAATAGTCCTGCGGCACGCTGGAGGTGACGCAGCGTTCGTCCAGCCAGGTCCACCGGTCGTATCGATGGCTGAAGCGTCGGCGCGCCCCGATCAGGCGGGCGATGAGCCGATACTCGGTGCGGGCCTGCGGATGGACATTGAACGACGCGTCGTAATGCCGCCGCCGCAGGCCGAGGACGAACCGCAGCGAGGCCAGCTTGGAAGCGCGAATGAAATTGTGCTGGAAGACGGTGCCAATATGCGGATTGCCGGTCAGGACCTGGCGCGCTCCCGGCCAGAGCACCAGGGCGTCCACGGTGGCGTCCGGATAATTCTCCCGCAGCTCGTGCAGGAACGGCGTTGCCATGAGCGTGTCGCCAATGCCCGCGAGGGCGATGACCAGGAGGCGTTGCAAGCGGAGTCAGCGTATCCCCCTGAATCCGGAGTTTGAAGGCGCAATGCGGTCGCCCGGTGCCGGCCCCGCTGCGGAATCAGACCGGCTCCAGTTCGTCCGCCGCGACGCGCACGGCGGCGCCCTGGCCGATGAAGTCGAGCCGCAGCTGGACTTCCAGCATGCCGTTGCGGTCCGTGACGATCCCTTCCACCCCCCGCAAGGGGCCGGACTTCAGGCGCACCCGGATGCCCGGCTGTATTTCCGGAGCGAGCCGGACTTCCACCTCCGAATCCAGCGCCCGCAGAATGTCACCGAGCTGGGCGGCGAATTCCGCCTGGTCGGGCGGTTCGAGGAGGTTGGCGACGTGCTGGTGCTGGGCGACGGTGAGCTGGCGGTGCGGTTCCAGCCGGACGAACACGTAGCCGGGGAAAAGGACCTTGTGAAAGACCAGCTTCTTGCCGCGGTAGCGCTTCACGCTGCGGTAAAGCGGCAGACTCGTCTCAATGCCCTCGCGGCCGCAGAACTCGACGATCTTCTTTTCGCAACGCGGCCGGGAATGGGCGACCAGCCAGATCGGCGCGGCGGCGTCCGGGACGTTCATCGGACCGGCGTCAGCGGTTGGCGGGCAGCTGCTTGCCGGTGTCGTAGGCCTCGGCGGGCACGGGACGCAGGTCCCAGATGAGACCGGTCCACGACATCACCTTGAGGAGATAGTAGGTGATGTCGAGCTCCCACCAGTAGAATCCCTGGCGCACGCAGCCCATGTGGCGGTGATGGTTGTTGTGCCAGCCTTCGCCGAGGGTGATGAGCGAAAGCAGGAAGCTGTTCCGGCTGTCGTCGCCGGTCTGGTAGCGCTGCCGGCCCCAGACATGGGCCATGGAGTTGATGCACGAGGTCCCGTGGAACAGCGCCGTCGTGCTGATGAAAAAGCCCCAGACCAGCAGCTGCCAGCCGCTGGTGCCCAGGGAGGGCGCCCACGTTTGCAGGGCCTTGCCCAGACCGAACAGGCCAGCGGCGAACAGCACCGGCACCAGAATGTCGAAGCGGTTGAGGAAGACCAGTTCCGGGAACTTCGCCAGATCCTTCACGCGGCGGTAATCGGTCGGGAAATTCTTGGCGCTGGTGATCCAGCCGATGTGGGCCCAGAGGAAGCCGTGCTGGCGCGGCGAGTGTTTGTCCACTTCCTCGTCGGAGTGCTGGTGATGATGCCGGTGTGTGTAGGCCCACCACAGCGCCCCGCGCTGCACGCAGGTGCCGCCCCACAGCGCTAGGACCAGCTGCCACGCCCGGGAGGTCGAGAAGGTCCGATGGGAAAAGTAGCGGTGATAGAAGCCGGTCACGGCGAACATCCGCGCGAAATACAGGAACGCGGCTGTGCCGACGGCGAACCAGCTCCAGCCGGCCCACAGCACGCCGAGGCAGCCGAGGTGCAGCACCACAAACGGCAGGCAGCGGATCCACTCGACGCGGTCGGGCTTGCTCTGCAAGGCGGTCAGGTCGCCCGCGCCGTAGTCGGCGTCGAACCACTGGACGAGCGAGGTCAGCAACCGGCGGACCGGGGCGATGGGAGATCGGAGAACGGACATGGACGGAACGGAAGGCGGAAAAGTGCCAGCGGCGCGGCCGAATGCCAGAGTTCGTTTTGGCTTTGGGGCGGCCGGTGGCGGACCCGCCAGAAAAAGGACCCCGGCCCTGGGATCAGGAGCCGGGGTCCGGACGGCCTCGAAATGGCCTACTTGTCGTCGAGGCAGGTCACGCCGGGCAACGGCGTGCCTTCTAGGAACTCCAGGCTGGCGCCGCCGCCGGTGCTCATGAAGGTCACCTGGTCGCCGAGCTTGGCCTTGTTGATCGCCTTCACGGAATCGCCGCCGCCGATGATGGATTTGGCCCCGTTGGCGGTCGCGCCGGCCACGGCCTTGGCGACGGCAAAGGTGCCCTCCGCGAAGCGTGCGTCCTCGAACATGCCCATCGGCCCATTCCAGAGAATGGTCTTCGCGTCGGCGATGGCGTCGCTGAAGGCGGCCACGCTGGCCGGGCCGATGTCAAAGCCCTCGCAGTCGGCCGGGATGTCGGCGGCGGTGTTGACCCGCGGATTCACCGGGGCAAACACGGGCTTGCCCTTCTTGTTCAGCTTGCCGGTGTCCTGGAGCTCCGCGATCACGTTGTCGCCGGGCAGGAGGAACTTCACCCCACGGGCTTGGGCCTTCGCCTCGGCATCCAGCGCGGTCTGGATGTGCTCGGGCTCGACCAGGGATTTTCCGGTCTTCTGGCCGTGCGCGAGCTTGAAGGTGTAGGCCATCGCGCCGCCGATGATGACGGTGTCGGCCTTTTCCAGCAGCCGGTCGATGACCTTGATTTTGTCGGAAACCTTGGCGCCGCCGAGGATGACCACAAAGGGCCGGGCGGGAGTCTCCAGTTCGTCGCCGAGGAACTTCAGCTCCCGTTCCATCAGCAGGCCGGCCGCGCAGGGGCCGCCCCAGGAACCGATGATGCGGGCCACGCCGCAGGTCGAGGCGTGTGCCCGGTGCGCGGCGCCAAAGGCGTCGTTCACATAGACGTCGGCGAGACGGGACAGCCGGGCGGCGAAGACGGGATCGTTGTCCTCCTCCTCGGCATGGAAGCGCACGTTTTCGAGCAGGAGGATCTCGCCGTTTTGCAGGGAATTCGCGGCGGCCTCGGCCTTTTCGCCCACGGTTTCGTCCACGAATTTCACCGGCTTGCCGAACATCTCGCCGACCTTCTCGGCCACCGGCCGCAGGCTCATCGAGGGCTCGCGTTTGCCGTCCGGACGGCCCAGGTGCGCGGCCAGGATGAGCCGGGCGCCCTTTTCGGTGAGCAGCTTCAGCGTGGGCAGGGTCTCCTTGATGCGGGTGGTGTCGTTGATGACCATGCGGCCATCCTTTTCCTCCATCGGGACGTTGTAATCCACGCGCATGAGCACGCGTTTGCCGGCCACATCGAGGTCACGAACGGTAAGCTTTGCCATAGTGCAATTTCAGGTTCCGAAGCCGGCAGGCTACCGGCACGGGCCGGAGGGTCAAATGCGGTTTGCCGTCGGCCGGACGCCGCGGGTGCCTCTCGATCCTGGCCCGGCTGTTTGCTCCCTCGCCCCGCGGAGAAGCGCGGGGAGAGGGTTGGGGAGAGGGGTCGCTTAGCGTCAGGTCGCAGAATGTCCACTCCGCGTGGAAGAGAGGGAGGCGAGGGCAGTGTCCAGCTGCGGCCCGATTCCGCGAAATTGATGAGGTGGGCGGGCAGACCGCCGAAATTGTCCGTTGGTCCCGGCCGCGTTCGCCCGCTAGCATCCCCGCATGGTTCACGTTGGCATCGGCTACGATGTGCATGAGTTGGTGGCGGGCCGCCGGCTGGTTTTGGGCGGCGTGGAGATCCCGCACACGAAGGGGCTCGACGGGCATTCCGATGCCGACGCCCTGCTCCACGCCATCACCGACGCGGTCCTCGGCGCCATCGGCGAGGTGGACATCGGGCACCTGTTTCCCAACACCGATCCGTCGTGGAAAAATGCCCCCAGCCGCATTTTCGTCGAGGAGGCCGCCCGCCGGGTCCGTGCCCGCGGCGGGCGCATCGTCAACGTGGACGCCTCGCTCATCGCCGAGCAGCCCAAGATCTATCCCCATCTCGCCGCCATGAAGGCCCACATCGCCGCCGCACTCGGCATCGAGGTCCGCAAGGTCGGCGTCAAGGCCACCACCAACGAACGGATGGGCTTTGTCGGCCGCGAAGAAGGCATCGCCGCCATGGCGGTCGCCGCGGTGGACCTGCCGGAGAACTGAACCGACGGACACACTTATGGCGGTCAAAAACGAGATCGGGTGGACCACGGAAACCGAGGACGGCACGAAACGCCTCGTGAACGTCGAGAAACACGGCAAGGAATGGCGCTTTTTCGAGCGCCTGAAACGCCGCGGTCCGGAGGTCCAATGGACGCCCGTGACCCAGCCCTCGCTGCAGGATTGGCTGGATTTGCTGGACGCCCTGGAGCGGCGCTACCAGCGCGACATGGCGCCGCCGGACCAGGTGGAACACGTCCGGCGAACCATCCGCGAGCGGTTCCCGGAACATCAGTTCTGAACCGGCCCGCCGAGGCCTGCCGCCGAAGGCACCGTTCCCGGCGCCCGTTCGTCGGCGGGTGCGTCCGGCTTGTCGCAGCCCAACCCGGGACAACACGAGCCGGCTTCCGCCACGCAGGTATCGCACAGACGCTGCCCGCCCCAATCTTGGGCTTCGTGGCTGCCACAGCGTTCACAGCCGGAGTTGTCTGCCGGATTCATTTTGACCTGCCCAATCTGCGGCCGGAACCGGCCGGGCGAAAGCGTCAATCCGACCGCGCCGCGGGAGAGCCGGCACCGGCGACCAAATGGCCAAGCCGCCTCGTCGAACCTGCCGCCGAGCTGTGTTCCTGCCCGCCATTGCCCCATTGACCGGATTTTCCCGTGCCACTGTGGCCCATAGAAGGCCATCCCACCTCCCGGCGTATTCGACCCCTATCAGCGGCGCTACGCCATCCCATCAGTTTCCGTGTCTTTTGGGAAAAGAGCGCTCCAGCTCCCGATTCGGAGGGCTGAATCACCACTCCCGCGCCCTCGCCGAGTCCATCAGCGCTCCTAAGACCCACTGTGAGTTGGATTGCGGCCATTTGGCGACAATCCGGTTGACTTTCGCGGTGTCGTTTCGGTAAACACCCGTCGTTCTACCCACGGTTTTCTGCGGAGCTTCCGGCTTCCGCCGTCTCGATTCGTCGCGACGGCTGGTGAAGGAAGCCCCGGCGGAAGGCCTGAAGACATAAAATCCTATGCGTAAAAACATCCACAACACACAGCGATTCGCAGCGTGCCTGGCCGCGCTGTCCGGCGCGGTGGGGCTGTCCACGGTGTTCGCAGGTGACGTCACCTATGACTTCACCTCGGATCCGTTCACGGGCGGTGTCCTCTCCATCAGCGGTAACAACGACGCCCCTTGGGTGGCCACCGGCGGCAATCCCGGCGGCTTCCTGGCGATGACCTACTCCCAGAACAGTCAGGTCGCCGGCATCGTGTTCCCCAACATTGACCCGGGCAAAGTCGTCACCGGCTTTGATTTCACCGCCGACCTCCGCGTCGGTAAT
>CAIWAH010000123.1 GCA_903910585.1 uncultured Verrucomicrobiota bacterium | reverse complement strand
GCCACGGCGAGGTCGCCGAGTTTGATGAGCGAGACGGAGAGGTCGCGCTGCCACTCGGCATTGGAGGGGTCGCTGGCGGCGAGGCGTTCGGCGATGGCCTTGTATTCGGTGTAGTAGCGCTTGGCGTCGTCCAGATTCCCCTGCGCTACGGCGACGTTGCCCAGGAAGTTCAGCGAGACGGAGAGGTCGCGTTGCCACTCGGCATTGGCGGGGTCGCTGGCGGCGAGGCGTTCGGCGATGGTCTTGCTCTCGGTGAAGCAGCGCAAGGCCCCGGCCAGATCGCCCTGCGCCACGGCGAGGTTGCCGAGTTTCTCCAGCGAGACGGAGAGGTCGCGCTGCCACTGTGCATTGGCGGGGTCGCTGGCGGCGAGGCGTTCGCGGATGGTCTTGCTCTGGGTGAAGCTGCGCCCGGCCCCGGCCAGATCGCCCTGCGCCACCGCGAGGTCGCCGAGTGTCTCCAGCGAGACGGAGAGGTCGCGCTGCGCGGAAGTGTCGTTGGGCCGGGCATCGACGTGACGTTGGAAGGCTTCGTTCTGCTGGAGCGCCAACCGACGTGCGGTCCCGAGGTCGGCGAAACTGCGGAGGAGATCGATAAGGACTCCAGCCTGTCGTCCGATTTCTGCCGAACAGTTCGGGCGCTGAAGTCGAGCAGGCAGGTCGGCGAGCAAGACGCTGCGTTCCCAAGGCTGGAGCGGGGTGCGATGATCGTATTCCGCCAGCGTGCAGCGTTGCTCGATGAACCCCTCCACCGCCTGCACCCGCGCGGCATCGTCGCCGGCCTGCTGGGCTTCGTGGCGCAGGAACTCGGCGGCGAGGCGGTGGAGGCGGGCGATTTCCTCGGCCTCGCCGTCGGCGTGGGTGAGCAGGCGCAGGCTCTGGCCCAGGCGCAGGCGGGCCTTGTCCCAATCGCTGAGGATGCCGGGCTCGGCGTCCTCCATCAGCTCGGGCTGGTGCTGCCCGGCGAGGTAGCGCAGCCAGGGCAGCGGCACGGCCTCCGCCGGGAAATGCGCGGCGTAGTGCAATACGGTGAGCGCGGCGGGCTGCTCCTCCCGCAGGCGCTGGAAGGTGAAGGCCAGCGTGGCGCGCAGGGCGTGGGTGTAGCCGGGGAGATCGGACTCCGCGCTCTGCGCCTGGCCGAGCGCGTCGGCGGTGCTGCCGGGCTGATGTGCCAGGGCGGCGCGGAGTTTCCGCAAGTAGCTGACGGCGGTCTCGCCAAAGCTGCGGCGGATGTGCCGGGCGGTGATCTCGATGGCGAGGGTGTGCCGCTCCAGCAGGGCGATGATGGCCCGGGCGGCGTCGAGTTCAGCTGCGGGCAGGGGTTTGCCGGGTTCGTCGGCGAGCAGGCGCGTCCAGAGCGCGAGGGCATCGGCCTCCGGCAGGGCATCCACGGGGATGATGCTCTCGGCTTTCAGCGAAGCCGGGAGCTGGTGGCGCTCCAGCCGGGTGGTGGCCAGCAAGTGCAGCCAGCCGTAGTCCACTCCCAGCCCGGCCTCGCGCATGGCGGTGTGCAGGGCGTGGAGCTGCGGCTGGGCGATGAGGCCGGGGTCATCCACATTGTCCACCACGAGGAGGGCGGCGGCGGTGAAGCCCTTCCCCCGCGGCTCGCCGGACTGGAAGGCGCGCCGGTGCAACTCCGCGAGCACGCGGCGGGCGGTGGCGGCATCGTCCTCGGTGGCGATGGCCTCGAGGCCTACGCACCCGCGCAGGGTGGCGACGAGGGGCATGGGCCAAGGGTGCCGGGGGAACGGGCCGCGAGGCAAGCGAGCCCCGGCCGGGCCGTCGCGAAGCGACGCCTCTGGACACCGTGTGCGTCCGCCCTGGGCCGCCTGAAAGTGCTGCCGGTTTCCAACCGGCAGCGGCGGTGTGGGTGGGCTACGAATTGAGCCCGGCTGACGGAGCGGGCCGAAGGCTTCTGGGCGACAGCCCACACGCGGTGCCGTGGCCTCCGGCCAGAGCTGAAGCCCGCAACGGGCGTTCACAGTGAGTCGTCGGCGGGCTAAGCTTCAGGTTGATGGACGAATGGTGAATGGGGAGGTCATTGCAAGATCATTGTCATATACACACCTGACCGAGACGGCCTGCCGACATAATAGTGCCTTTCAACGGAAGGCGGGAAAAATGGGGAATCAAGCAAGTCTGCGAAGCATGAAGCGTATAATGGCAACGTAGAGCCAGCCTGCACACTGGTTGCGGCCGTTCGTAGTCGCTGTCGAGGCGGCGGTCACGCATCAGCCTGCCGAAGGTGCGCTGACGAGCGTTGGGGCCGCTTGGCGGCGTTCGGGGAGGCGACAGAAGTCAGCGCCTTCTCCCGTCGGCGCCTACGGATTCGCCTCGTTTTGGACGGGCGGTTAGGCTCGCGGCCACATGACACCGGAAACCTGTCCCAACTGCGGTGCGGACGTGCCGCCCCGGGCCAAAGCCTGCCCGGAATGCGGTGCCGACGAGGCCACCGGCTGGAACGACCGGGCGGATGCCCAGCGCCTCGGCATCAGCGATCCGGACGACTTTGACCACGACCAGTGGCAGCGGGAGGAGTTCGGTGACGTCGGGCGGCCGCGCCGGCTGGCCTGGTATTGGATCGCCGCCGCGGTGCTGGTGCTGCTGGGCCTGCTCTGGTGGGCCATCCCGCGATGAAGGCCTACGTCTTCGCCAAGCCGACTCCGACAGTGTGCTCGCTCGCGCCGCAGCGCAGCGCGGGGAGAGAATCTACGGCAAGCGAAAGGCCGCGATGTGTGCCCCTGAACCTGAAGGGGACGCACCCCTCACCCCGTCCCTCTCCCCTCCTCCGAGGAGGGGAGAGGGTGCCCGAAGGGCGGGTGAGGGGTAGTCGGACGACCCCGGGTTCATGGAGAGAATCCATGAGCTGCGAAGGCTCGCGCTTGGTGCCCCTGAACCCGGGCGGAAAACCCGGGAGCGCCGGCGTCTCGCCGGCCGCTTTCGCCCCCGGGTGCCGGCGGGACGCCGGCGCTCCCAGACCCGGTTCATGGGTAGGGCGAGGGGAAGTCCGGCACCCGGCCGCAGAATACCCGTGGAGCCTCCTCTCCCCGGCCCTCTCCTCCACTCCATGGTGGAGAGGGAGATTGAGGCGAAGCCTCGGTGCGAGCGCGATGAAGGCCGGAATAACCTGGGCATTGGGGCTGCTCGCCGCCGGGGTGGCCGTGGCCGGCGAACGGGAATTATTGCGTGATCCGGAGTTCCGGGCTGGCTTCCGCACTATCGCCCCGACCGCCGGCCAGCGGGTCGTGTTGGGGCAACTGGCCGGGGAAACGGCCGTTTCCACCCCGGCGTGGGACTTGGACCAATGGCATAGCCGGTTTCCGTTCACCAATCCCCCGCCCCGGTTTCTGGCCGGCCAGCGGCAGTTCACCAATGCCGCCAAGTGGGTCACGGTCAGCAACGGCGTGGTCACGCTCGGCGTCGATTCCCGCCCGGAATACGGCGACCGGTTGCGGCGCTCGCCGGCCGAACCGTGGGTCCACCTGCTGGTGGAACAGGCCCTGACCACTACGCCCAATCTGGCTGAAGTCAGCCGGCTCCGGCTGCGGTTCGCGGCCCAACTGACCGAGGCGGAAACCTTCAGGCCGGCCGGCTACACCCCGGATTTGCACGCGGCACAGTTCCAACTGGTGGTGACGTTGGGCAACACCCGCCGGGATTCGCCGGGGTTCAGGGATTTTCTGTGGTTTGTGGCGCCACTCTACGACGACCGGCACGCCCAGCCGCCGCGGTATGTGAACCGGGACTTCGCCGATCCGTCGGCCAAGCTGATCTTCAATCCCGGCACGGACGCGTTCACCACGAATCGCCTGCGGGACGGCGGCCGGGTCGTCGTGGACCGGGATCTCCGGCCGCTGCTGCTGGAAGCCCTGAACGAGGCCTGGCGTCTGGGCTACCTCCCGGGCTCCCGCGATCCGGCCGACTACCGGCTCACCACGCTCAACCTGGGTTGGGAAGTTCCCGGACTCCATCGCGTCGGGTTGGCATTGGGCCAGCTGATTCTGACCGCCGAAACGCCTTAAAACCTCCGCATAACCTGTGGGGAACATCCAGTTGACCGACCTTTGACCAACTGTATTCTCCGCGCCACACAGTTACCTCCCTAGATGCGTCAATTCGTCTCCATTGCGGTCAATGCGTTCATGGAACTGGTCCGCCAGCCCATTTACCTGATCCTGATGACGGTCTCGGCGGGGTTCTCGGTGTTCCTCGCGGCGGTTCCCTATTTCGGGTTCGGTGACGACCCGAAGCTGGTGAAGGACATGACCTTGGCGACGATGCTCCTGTCGGGTCTGCTCACGGCGGTGCTGTGCGCCTCGGCCTCGGTCGCCCAGGAAATCCGGACCGGAACCGCGCTCACGGTCCTTTCCAAACCCGTGAGCCGGGTTTCCTTCCTGCTGGCGAAGTTCGTGGGCCTCGCGGGCACTCTCACGCTGATCACCTACACGAACATGGTGGCCGCGCTGCTCGCGAGCCGCATGGCCTTCGACGCCTATGGGGAGACCGACACGCAGTCGCTGCTGATCTACTTCGGGCTGGGCCTGCTGGCCTTTGCGATCGGCGGCTTCACCAATTTCTTCCTCCGCCGGACCTTCGCCTCGGATGCGGTCTGGGCGTTTGTGCTCTGCACGACGATCGCCCTCTTCATCGTCGTGAAGTTCACCCACCTCGAAAAGGCCTTCGACGGCGAGGCCAAGGTGGACTGGCGGCTCCTGCCAGCCGGGGTGCTGATCCTCTTTGCGCTGTTCGTGCTGGCGGCGCTGGCGCTGGCCTGCTCCACCCGTTTGGAAACGGTGCCGACGCTGGCGGTGTGCTCGGGGCTGTTCCTGCTGGGACTGATGGCGGACTACCTGTTCAAGGGCGCGGCCGATGCCGGCTCCTGGTGGGCGAAGGCCGCCTACGCGATCACGCCGAACTGGCAGCAATTCTGGCTCGCGGACGCCTTGGAGGACAAAAAGTCCATTCCGTGGAGCTACGTGGGCAAGGCGACCGCCTACGTGGTCGCCTATGTCGGTGCCGCGTTGTCGGTCGCGCTGGCCCTTTTCGAGGACCGCGAGCTAAACTAGCCTTTCCGATTCATCTTCTACTGCATGGAAAAGAACCTTTCCAAGAGCGGCGCCACCAACTGGGTGGTCCTGCTGGTCGCCGGCATCACGCTGGCTTGGCTGGCCGTCCAGGCGCGGCTTGTGACCGCCGCGGTCGGGTCCGGTCTGGTGCTGGTCGGCTTCCTGGTTTCGCTCGTGAGCTGGTTCCAGATGCGGCTCGAAGCCCGCGAGGAGGCCGAACGGCTGGAGATCGAGGCCCTGGGCCGTTCAAGGAATGATTCCGCGCTGTTCTCGGAATCCGCGGCCGAGACGTTCCCTGCCCGCCGGGCGCGGGAGCAGTTCGAGAAATGGCTGGTCCCGGTCTTCACCTTCATCCTGTTCGTGCTGCAGGCGCTGGGCGTCTGGCACTTCTACAGCAAGCTCCGCGGCGAAGATTCGGCCGGGAATGAGACCTTCACGCCGCTGGCGTTGGCCGTCGCCGCCGCGTTGGGATTCGCGTTGTTCCTTTTCGGCCGCTACGCCGCCCGGCTGGCACAGCTGGAATCGTCCCGCCTGCTCCGTCCGAGCGCCTCGGCGGTAATGCTCGGTGCGTTGCTCGCGGGCATCACGGCGATCACCGCGGGCCTGGAATGGGCCGGCTTCCCGAAATGGGATGTTTACCTGGCCTGGGTGCTGACCGCCCTGCTGGCGCTGGTGGCCGCGGAAACGCTCTTCGCGCTGGTCTTCGAGATCTACCGTCCCCGCACCAAGGGACAATCACAGCGGGTGCTCTACGAGAGCCGTATCCTAGGGTTGCTGGGCCAAAGCGGCGGGCTATTCAGCACGGCGGCGCAGGCGCTCGACTACCAGTTCGGGTTCAAGGTCAGCGACACCTGGTTCTATCACTATCTCGAACAGACCGTTTCCGGGCTCGCGCTTTTCTGGCTGGGAATTCTCTGGCTGTCGTCCTGCCTGGTGATCGTCGAACCGCAGGAACAGGGCCTGCACGAGCGGTTTGGCCAGCCCACCGCGAACCCGGTGCTGGAACCCGGCCTGCACTTCAAGCTGCCGTGGCCCATCGACGCGGCGCCGACCTTCCGGACCCGCGAGCTCCAGAGCTTCACCGTGGGCGTGGTCGCCGATGACAAGCTGGAGACCGAGCGTGTGCTGGTCTGGACCCGCGCCCACTACAAGGAAGAGACCCCGATGCTGGTCGCCAGCCGCGAACAGGAAACGGGCGGCGCGGGCGGCGAGCAGGCGGTGCCGGTCAACTTCATCACGGCGAGCATCCCGGTGCAGTTCGTGGTGCGCGACGTGAAGGCCTGGGCTTACAATCAGGCGGAACCGGCCAAACTGCTCGAACGCATCGCCACCCGCGAGGTGGTGCGGCACTTCGCCAGCGTGGACATGGACAAGGTCATGAGCTACGGCCGGCTCGAGGCGGCGGCGGAACTTCAGCAGGCCATCCAGAAGCAGGCCGATGCGCTCAAGCTCGGCGCGGAAATCGTCTTCGTCGGGCTGCAGGACATTCATCCGCCGATGGGCACGAAGGAAAACCAGGTGGCCTCGGCCTACGAACAGGTCATCGGCGCCATCGCCCAGAAGGAGGCTAAGATTCTGGAAGCCGAAGGCTACCGGGCCGAAACGCTCCCGACCGCCGGGGCGAATTCCACCCGCAAACTCAACCATGCCCAGGCCCGGGCCGCCAAGCTGACCGGCGAGGCCGCGGGCCGTTCCGCGCAGTTCGCCAACCAGCTCGCGGCCTATCAGGCTGCCCCGAAGGTGTTTCTCCAGCGCACCTACCTCGACACCCTGACCAAAGCGCTCGCGCCGTCGCGCAAGCTGGTGCTCGGCCCGACGAACACCACCGACGTCATCCAGTTCAATCTCGAAGACAAACTGCGGCAGGACATGACCGACCTTTACCTCGAGGACCCGTCCAAGAAGAAGTGACCGCCCGCTCCGAACCGAACCTCAGAACCATTTTCCAACCGTCCGAACCGTGAAAAAGACCCGCCTCTCCCTCGTCATCGGCGCGCTGCTGCTGGTGATCTTCCTCGCCGTGCTGTTCGCCTTCCAGGTCCGCAGCACCGAGGTCGCCGTCGTGACCACCTTCGGCAAATACTCGGCCAGCCACACGGAGCCCGGCCTGAAGTTCCGCCTGCCGTGGCCGATCCAGAACATCTACCGGTTCGACAACCGGCTGCAGAACTTCGAGCGCAAGTTCGAGCAGACCACGACCCGCGACGCGAAGAACATCCTCGTGAGCCTGTTCGTCGGCTGGCGCATCAGCGATCCCAAGATCTTCCTCGAACGCTTCAACGGCGATCCCCTGAAGGCCGAGCAGCAGCTCGAAGGCCTCGTCCGCAACGCCAAGAACGCCGTCATCGGCCGCTACAATTTCAGCGACTTCATCTCGCCGGATCCGAAGCAGGTGAAGTTCGAGCAGTTCGAGGCCGAGGTGCTGAAGGAGATCCAGGGCGCCGCCAAGAACACCTACGGGCTCAGCGTCGAGGTGGTCGGGATCAAGCAGCTCGGCCTGCCCGAGGCCATCACCGGCAAGGTCTTCGAGCGCATGCGCTCGGAGCGCGAACGCCTCGTGAAGCAGTTCACGGGCGAGGGCGAGGCCAAGGCCATCGAGATCCGCAGCGAGGCCGACCGCCGCCGCGACGAACTGCTCGCGAAGGCCGAGGCCGACGCCCTCCGCATCATCGGCGAGGCCGAGGCGCAGGCGTCGAAGGACTACGCGGTCTTCGAGCAGAAGCCCGAACTCGCGGTGTTCCTGCTCCAGATCAAGGCCCTGAAGGAATCCCTCAAGGACCGCGCCACTGTCATCCTCGACCAGCGCACCACGCCGTTCAACCTGCTGACCGGCGACAAGCCGGCCGCCGGCACCACCAAGTGAACCGGCCATGAGTGATCAACCGAAGAAATCCGGCCAGCTCCAGCTGACCCCGACGCCGGTCACCGGCTCGGACGACGCCTCGAGCCAGGCGCTGAACGAGGCCCTGGGCAGCAGCTTCCTGCTCGTCCGCATCCTCGCCGTGCTCCTGATCGGCGCCTTTGTCGCCTCCTGCGTCTTCACGGTGAATCCCAACGAGGTCGCCGTGGTGCTGCGCTTCGGCAAACCCCAGGGCACCGGCGCGGAGATGCTCAAGAAGCAGGGCCTGCACTGGGCCCTGCCGTATCCGATCGATGAGATTGTCCGGCTCCGGGTCGGCGAGACCAAGACCGTCCGCGCTTCCCAGGCCTGGTATGCGATCAGCGCGGAGGAGGAGGCCAACGGCTCGCTGCCCCAGGGCAACCCGACGATATCGCCCGCAGTCGAGGGGCACACGCTCACTTCGGACGGCAACATCCTGCATGTCCGGGCCACGATGAAGTATCGCATCGCCGACCCGGTCACCTACGCGTTCCGGTTCTCGAACTCGACCAACCTGCTTGTGAACGCGCTGAACAACGCCGTCTATCACGCCAGCGCCCGGTTCTCCGCCGAGGCGGCGCTTTACAAGGATGTCTCGGCCTTCAACGAGTCCGTCCGCCAGCGCATGGAGCAGTGGATCGTGAAGGAGAACCTCGGCATCACGCTGGACACGCTCGAGGTCGAACGCTCCGCCCCGCTTTACGTGAAGAGCGCGTTCGACGCCGTGATCGCCGCCGAGCAGGACCGCTCGAAGAAGATCAGCGAAGCCCAGGGCTACGCCGACGAAACCGTCCGCAAGGCCGCCGGCGAAGCGGCCGCCATCCGTTCCAGCGGCATGGTCGCCAGCAACCTCCTGGTGCAGGCCGTCTCCGCCGAGGCGAAGTTCTTCTCCGACCAGCTGGTCTCCTACAACCGGGCGCCGGAACTCTTCCGCCAGCGTCTGCTCACCGCCGCCACGGCCGAGGTGCTGACCAACGCCACGGACAAGTTCTTCCTGCCGGAACGCGGCGACGCCAAGTCCCGCGAGATCCGCATCCAGCTCAACCGCGAGCCCCTCACCCCGAAAGCCCCCGGCGGACAGCCGACGCGCTAAGTTCCCACCACCCGTCACTCCAGCGTCCCAGAGGCCATGCAAGTCACCTCGCTGCTTTCCCAGAACGAACATCCCGCCGGCTGCGACTGCGGCCACGACCACGGCGGCCTGCAGCACTCGCACACGAACACCAAGCTCACCCAGACCCTGATCGGCCTGATCCTGGTGCTGAACGCGTTCGTCATCGAGTGGCTGTTCCCCAACGGCAAGACCATCGCCGGCGTCAGCGCGATGGTCGGCGCGGTGATCCTCGGCTACCCGATCATGAAGGTGGCCATCAAGGACCTCCGCCAGGGCTGGCTGAGCATCAACGAACTGGTCGCCCTCGGCGTCCTCGCCTCCGCCGCCACGGGCGACTTCAAGACCGCCGGCATCGTCGCGTTCTTCATGCTGCTCGGGGAGATCATCGAGACCCGCACCGCCGCCGGCGCCCGCGCCTCGATTGAATCGCTCATCAAGCTCACCCCGACCAAGGCCCGCCGCCTGGTCGAGGGACGCGAGGAGGAAGTCCCCGCGAGCGACCTGAAGGTCGGCGATCTCATCCGCGTTCGTCCCGGTGACAACATCGCCGCCGACGGCGTGATCGTTTCCGGCCAGGGCTCGATCAACCAGGCGAACATCACCGGCGAATCGCTTCCGGTGGACAAGTCGCCCGGCGAACAGGTCTTCGCCGGCACGATCAACCTCACCGGCGCGCTGGAGGTGAAGGTCACCAAGGCGGGCCAGAACACCACGCTCGGCCGCGTCCGCGAACTCATCCTCGCCGCCGAGAAGACCAAGCTGCCCTTCATGCGGATCGTGGACCAATACATCGGCTACTACACGCCGCTGGTGCTGGTCATGGCCGCCCTCGTATGGGCCTTCACCAAGGATCTGGAACGCGTCATCAGCGTGCTGATCGGTGCCTGCCCGTGCGCCTTCATCCTCGCCACGCCCACCGCGATGGTCGCGGCGCTTTCTGCCGCGGCACGCCTGGGCATCCTCGTGAAGAACATCGCCGACCTCGAGGCCGCGGCACGCATCACCGCGTTCGTCTTCGACAAGACCGGCACGCTCACGTCCGGCAAACTCGTCGTCAGCCGGCTGAATCCGCTCGGCGAACTGCCGCCGGCCGAATTCCTCCGCGTCGTGGCGAGCGCCGAACGGTTCTCCAACCATCCCACCGCCAAGGCGCTCGTGCAGCTCGCGGACGAAGCGGGCGTGCCCTACGCCGACGTGGCGGACTTCAGGGAAGTCGCCGGCAAAGGCGTCACCGCGACGGTCGAAGGCGCGAAGATCATCGTCGGCCGGGCCGCGTTCCTCCGGGACCAGGGGGTTCCCGGTGACCTCATGAAGCTGGTGGACCTGGACGAGACGGCCGGCTTCAGCCTGCTGTTCGCCGCCAAGGACGGCCAGTGCGTCGGCTGGGTCGGCCTGCAGGACCAGGTTCGCAGCGAGGCCGCGCAGTCGCTCCGGGATCTTCAGGAAGCCGGCATCCGCCGCGTGGCGATGGTTTCCGGTGACCGCAAGCCCGTGGCCGAGCGCGTGGCCGCCGAAATCGGCGTGCCCGAGGTCGTGGCCGAATGCCTGCCGCAGGACAAGGTCGAGTTCGTGAAGGCCGCCAAGGCCAAGGGCTACCGGGTGGCCGTCGTCGGCGACGGCGTGAACGACGCCCCGGCGCTGGCGGCCGGCGACATCAGCATCGCAATGGGCGCCGCCGGCTCCGAAGTGGCGATCCATTCGGCGACGATCGCGCTGATGAACAACGACCTGCGCCGGCTGCCGTTCCTTGTGAAGATCTCGCGGATGGCCCGCAGCGTGATCAACCAGAACTTCCTCTTCGGCGTGCTGTTCGTGATCATCGTGCTGGCGGCCGGGGCCATGGGTTACGTGCATCCGATCGTCGCCGCGCTGCTGCACAATGCCGGTGCCCTGATTGTCGTGTTCAACAGCGCCCGCCTCGTCCGCCAGGGCGAGGAGCTGGAGCCGTTCCTCGCGAATGGCCCGGCACCGGAGGAAGCCGCCGGCACCGGTCCGGCCCTCGTCCCCCAGACCGCCTAACCCCAGAACGTCATGCCTGTGTCATCCGACGAGGTCGTCATCAAGGCCACCGGCCTCACCAAGGTCTTCAAGGACTTCTGGGGCCGGCCCAAGGCCCGCGCGGTGGACAACGTGGACTTCGAGGTCCGGCGCGGCGAGGTGTTCGGTCTCCTCGGCCCCAACGGCTCGGGCAAGTCCACCACGATCAAGATGATCCTGGGGCTGCTTTACCCGACCAAGGGCCACCTCACCGTCTTCGGCGCCTCGCCGCGGGACGTGAAGACCAAGGCCCGCATCGGTTACCTGCCCGAGGAAAGCTACCTCTACCGCTATCTCAATCCGGGCGAGACGCTCGACTTCTTCGGCAATCTCTTCGCCCTGGACAGCGGTGACCGGCAGAAGCGCACCGAGCAGCTCATCGAAATGGTCGGCCTGAACCAGGCCCGCACCCGCACGGTTGGTGAATTCTCCAAGGGCATGCAGCGCCGCATTGGCCTGGCCCAGGCGCTGATCAACGATCCCGATCTGGTCATCCTCGACGAGCCCACCGCGGGTCTCGATCCCATCGGCTGCCGCGAGGTGAAGGACCTGATCCTCGCCCTCGCAAAGCGCGGCAAAACGGTCATCCTCAGCAGCCACCTGCTCTCGGACGTGGAAGACGTCTGCGACCGAGCCGTGATTTACTACGGCGGCAAAATCCAGGCGCAGGGCACGCTGCAGGAACTCCTTTCCGAACGCGACCAGGTCCGCATCACCGCTCCGGCCCTCAGCCGCGAGACGATGGACAAGGTGCTTGAGATCATCCGCGCCGATACCGGCGCCGAAGTCCGCGTGGATCATCCCACGCAGAATCTCGAGTCCTACTTCCTCGGCGTGGTGGAACGCGCCCGCGCCCAGGCCGAAACCAGCGGCGCCACCAGCGGCAACCAGGTGGCCGCATTCATCCGCGGCGGGGCCGAAGCGGGTGCCTCGCAATCGGACCGGGTGTTGGAACGGCTGACCAAGGCGCCACCGACCGCTGCCCCGGTCGTCGAGGCCAAGGCGCCGGAATCAGCCGTGAACAACGCCAGGCTGGACGCCCTGACCAAATCTGAGCCTTCGTCGGAGCCGGCTCCACCCGCCGCGCCGGCCCCAAAGGCCGCCGACCTGAGCAAGGCGAACGAGAAGCTGTCCGGCCTGCTGGGCGGCAAGAAACCGTAACCGCGCCCGTTCGCCACCATGACCCGCCGGTTTGAAATCTACGAAAACGCCGAACGCCAGCGGATTGCCGTGAAGTGCGGCTTTTCGTTCACGGCGTTCCTGCTGGATTGGATCTGGGCGTTTGGACTGCGCCTTTGGCTCGAGGGCTCGGTGCTCCTGCTCGTGAACGTGCTGACCTCGTTCCTGATGGCCATCAACCGCGCCGACTGGGTGGCCTACGCCGTGGTTCAGCTGATCCAGGGCATCGCGGTCGGAATGGGAGCGCACAAGCTTCGCGCGATGTCCGCGGAACGCCGCGGCTACGCCTATCTCTGCACCGTGGAAGGCAGCAACGGCGCCAACGCCCTCGCCAAACTGGCCGCCCTCGGAACGATTCCGCCGGAGTGGCGCAAACGCCACAACCTGTCGCTGCCGGACTTTGCCCCGAAGAATCTGCAGCCGCTCCTGTCCGTCACCCGCATCACGCTCAAGGCCGCCATCCGGTTCCGCCTGGTGCTGGTGCTGCTGGGCCTGCTCATGACCGCCGTGGTCGTGCTGCCGGTCATCATCAAGCACGACGGCTCGGCGCAGGGCTTCACCCAGATCCTCATCACCTACACGCTCACGTCGATCACCGCGCTGCTGGGCCTCGCCACGCTGTGGCTGGCGTGCGGCTCGCTCGCGCGTGAGGTCGAGGATTTCTCGATGCAGCTCGTCTGCACGAAGCCGATTCCCCGCTGGCAGATCTGGCTCGGCAAATGGCTCGGCCTGATGACGCTGAATGCGGCCATGCTGGCAGTTTCGGGCGCGACGGTGTATGCGCTGCTGCATTGGAAGGCTTCCGGCCTGAGCGAGGCCCAGCAGCAGGTTCTGCGGGAAGAAATCTTCGTGGCCCGGGCCGGCGCGAAGGAACCCGTGCCCGATCTGGAGCCGCAGGTGGAACAGCTCTTTCAGCAGCGCATCCGCGAGACTGCCGTGGACGGCATGGACCGCGAGTTCGTCCGCAAACAGATCCGGGAGCAGCTCAAGGCCGCCAACCAGTTCGTGCCGCCCGGCAAGGGACGGCGCTGGGAAGTGCCCCTCGGTGCGGATGCCGCGACCCGGCTGAAGGGGCAGACCATGCACTTGCGCGTGAAGTTCATCTGCCCCGACTACACCAGCGAGGGCACGACGTTCCCGTTCATGTGGGAAATCGGACCGCCGGAAGGCAAGCGGCGCCTGATGCTGGAGAACAGCTTCGCGGCGGAATCGTTCGCCACGTTCGCCATCGGGCCGGACCAGGTCGCGGCTGATGGCACGCTGACCGTGGACGGCTTCAACCTGTCCGACAAACCGGTGCTGTTCCCGATCGAGGACGGCTTTGAGGTGCTCTACCGGGAGGGCGGCTTCGGCCTGAATTTCGCCCGCGGCGTCGGCATCATCTTCTGCTGGCTGGGCCTGCTGGCGGCGATCGGCCTGTTCGCCGCGGCCAAACTGCAGTTCACCGTGGCCGCGTTCGTCTCGATGAGCATCCTGTTCGTGGGCCTGTCCAGTGGCACGCTGGGCCAGGTCGTCGAGCAGGGCGGCATCATGGGCATTGACCACGAGACCGGACTCGTGGGCCAGAGAACGCTGATCAACGACGTGGCGGTGAGAGTTTACGGCACGCTCAAGCAGGCCCTCGACCTCGTCACCGGCTACAATCCCGTGGATGCCCTCAGCACCGGCCGGAGCATCACCTGGACGCAGCTCGGCATGGCCTTCCTGCTCGTGGTGGTGCTGACCGGCGGCACCTTCGCCGGGCTGGGCATGTGGATCTTCACTCGCCGGGAACTGGCGGCCCCGCAATGAACGGACGCAAACTCATCTACGCGCTGGTCCTGGTCGTGTCGCTCGTCGCGAGCGGCTTTCTCCAGAACCACCTGACCCGCGACCGCGAGACCCTCGGGCTCACCCGCACCGCGGTCATCAGCAACGCCCCGCCGGTGCTGGCCTTCACCACGGTGGCGCTCGGGGGCTTCCGCGGCCTGATCGCCAACGCCCTGTGGATCCGCACCTCGCAGTTGCAGGAGGACGGCAAATACTTCGAAGCCGTGCAACTCGCGGACTGGATCACCACCTTGCAGCCGCACTTCACGCAGGTGTGGCTCTATCAGGCGTGGAACATGGCCTACAACATCTCGGTCAAGTTCCCGAATCCCGAGGACCGCTGGCTCTGGGTCCAGCGCGGCCTCGAACTGCTCCGGGACCGCGGCCTGGCCTACAATCCCAACCAGGCGCTGATGTATCGCGAGCTCGCGTGGTTCTATCAGCACAAGATGGGCGCCAACCTCGACGACGCCCATTGGCTCTACAAAACCGAGTGGGCCAAGATGATGAACGACGTCATCCCCGGTGGCCGGCCCAACTACGAGGAACTGCTCAAGCCCTCGACGCCCGAGGCCAAAGCCCGGGTCCAGCAGCTCACGCAGCGCTTCAAGCTCGATCCCGCGATGATGAAGCGGGTGGACGAGACCTACGGCCCGCTCGAATGGCGCCTGCCGGAAACCCACGCCATCTACTGGGGCATGATGGGCGTCGAGAATTCCCCGGCGCAGGACAAGATGCCCCTCCGACGGGCCATCTTTCAGCCGATGCTCACCGCGTTCCATCGCGGCAAGGTCGTCACCAACCGGTTTGCCCAGCGCATCGAGGTCGTGCCCAACCTCCTGATGGTGACCAACGCGTCCCGGGCCTACGAGGACGCCATCAAGTCGGAACCCGAGCAGGCCGAACACATCGCCCGCGCCCACCGCAACTTCATCAAGGACGCGGTCTATTTCCTCTACGCCAACAACAAGACCAAAGAGGCGGAATACTGGTTCCGTCGCGTGCAGGAACTCTATGGCTTCGGTCCGCAGGTCGGCCTCACCAACCGCACCATGGAGGAATACGCCCTCACCCGCGTGCAGGAGGACATCAACGAAACCTCCCGCGACCGGCAGACCGCCATCCTGCAGGGCATGATTTCCCAAGCCTTTTACAACTACGCCGTCGGCGAAGATGACCATGCCCAGGGCCTTGAACGCATGGCCGAGCGCATCCACGCCAACTACGCGGCGCGCACAGAACACAAATCGAGCATCAAGCGGGTCGAATTGCCGCCGCTCGGCGAGCTGAAGCGCAACATCCTGCTCGAAATGCTCCGCCCCGATCCGGAGGTCAGCGCCGAGTTCCAGGCCGCCTTGCGAAGCCGTCTGGGCCTGCCCGCCGACTTCGGCGTGCCGGCCACAAATGCGGTGCCGGCCGTGCCCGCCCAGCGCTGACGGAACACAATCTTCAGCCCGCTCGGCAAGCTCGCCAGGAGCACTTGGTGCGGAGAGGCTAGTCCCTCCAGTCCACGCCCACGCTCAGCACGGCGCCGAAGCGGTTCTTGTAGAAAAGCTGGCGATTCTGCACGCCGAACTCGTGGACCATCTTCGTGAGCTTCACGTCGAAGCAGCAGTATTCGGCGATCTCCAGCATCTTTCCCTGCTTGAACCACTCGAGCGCCTGCAACCCTTCGCTGGTCTTGTTCAGCCCGAACGTCGCCTCCGCGATGGCGTCGAGACCGAGCCGGTGACCGAGCTTCTCCTTGAGGTCGATCAGCATGTCGAGGGAGCGAACCTGGGAAAGCTCATCGAAGACCGTGTAGCCGCTGAGCACCTCGAAGTCGAAGCGCACGTGGTTGAATCCCACTACCAGATCGGCGCGCTGAAGTTCCCGGAGGAGGGCCTTGACCTCCCTTTCGCCGTAGATCAGGTAGCCGCCGCGGGCCGTGGAATAGGTCACCCCCAGGCTCATCCGCATGTCGCGGATGTTGCCCCAGCCGCCGACTTCCTCCGCGGATTTCTGGGTCTCAAGATCGAAGTAAACGATGTTCTTCACGCCGGCACCGCCATGGTGCGACCCGGGCCGGGTTCCAACAAGCGGCGTGTTGGGAAACCGCCGCCTACTTCAGCGCCTTCGGGTCCAGCACCACATGCTTGATGCGTTCGCGCTTCCACGTGTAGGTCACATGGACGTTGCCGGCCTTGTCCTGAATGGCCGCCGGATAGCTGAATTCGCCCTCGCTCTTCTCGAGGGTCAGCGCGTTCCGCCAGGACCGGCCATCGGCGGAAAGCGCCACCGCCAGTTCACCGCGACCACGGGAAAGCGGATTGTAGATCAGCACGCCGCGCCCGTCCTGCAGCACGACGCCATCGATGCCGCTGTTGGGATTGGGCAGGTCGGTCCGGTGCATCCGGGTCCAGGTGCGGCCCAAGTCGGGACTTTCGGAATCGTAGATGAGCCCTTCCTTGGTCCGGCAGAGCATCTGGATGCGGCCGTCGCCCCAGGCCAGCAACGTGGGCTGGATCGCGCCCAACTCCATGGCGGCATGCAGCGCCGGCGTGCGGCTCCAGGGCCCATGCCAGGGCGCCTTGGTCCACTCGACGTGGACGCGCCAACCCTGATCCTCCGTCGAGGAACCGCAGAGGACCGTGCCGTCACCGAGTTCGAGCGCCTTGTTGCGGATGGGCCCGTAGATGTCCTTGGGCAGACGGATGCTCTTCCGGCTCCAGTTGAGGCCGCCGTCCTCCGACTTGATCACCCGCCCCCACCACTCCCGGGGATTCGGGCCAACCTTGTAGAAGAGGTAAAGCGGGCCGTTCTTCGGCTGGAACAGCACGGGGTTCCAGGTGGGATGGGTTTCCCGGCCGTCCTCGTCGCCGCGGGCCACCAGCAGCGGACGCTGCCACCGACCCTCTTCCTGCCGGGAGAACCAGATGCAGACGTCCTTGGAACCCTCGCGCGCGCCGCCGAACCACGCGGCGCTCAGGCCGGCCTTGGCCTCCACGATGGTCGAGGCGTGCACGGAGACCGTCGGCGACGGATCGGCAATGAACCCGGACGACGTGATCTGGGCGAACAGCGGGGCGACGGTCAGGCCGAGTCCCAGTCCAAGGAGGCGGAGGAATTTCATGGGCAAAGCGGGCATGTTTGCGACCGTCACGGTGTCGTTCCTCGGAAGCCGTCGCACAAGTCCAAATCCCGGCGGCGAAGATCAACGTTCCGGCGACGGCCCCTCCTGTCCCGCCCCGGCGACGGCAAAATGAGCTGGCCGGAGTCGGGGCTGGGTGGCTGGCTTGGCACATGGTTTCCCGTTGGCTCGGCCTGGTGTTGCTGGGGCTCTGGCTGCCGCTTCTCGCGGAAGTGCCCCGGCCGCCGGGCGTCGTCATTGCCCATTCGCCCGCCGCCTCCCGCCAGTATCTTGGCTCGCCCAGTCTCGTTCAGCTGCCTGGCGGAGACCTCGTGGCCGCCCATGATTTCTTCGGTCCCGGCAGCACGGCGGACACCATCCACATCCATGGCTCACGGGACCGGGGCGCGACGTGGCAGCGGCTGAGCGAGACCAAGGGCTTCTGGTCATCGCTGTTCGTCCACCGCGGGAATCTGCATCTGCTCGGCACCAGCCGGCAGGACGGCCAGGTCATCATCCGCCGCTCGCCGGACGGCGGCCGCACGTGGACCGAACCCGTGAACTCCGCTTCCGGGCTG
>CAIWAH010000122.1 GCA_903910585.1 uncultured Verrucomicrobiota bacterium | reverse complement strand
GTCCTTGGCGGTGCCGGCCAGCTTGAAGTCGTCAAACTCGTCCGAGGAGACGTCAAAAGTGTAGAAGCCGGTTTCGACGTGAAAGCGCAGGTGACGTTCCTTGCGGGCGGCGGGCGAGCGCTGAAGCTGGATTTCCAGCGCCAGGGCCGCCACCGCCGCGGTGCTGGACTGTTCATCGACGTCTTTGGGCCGGAGCGTCAGTTGCGAATCCACGTCTGATTTCATGCTCACCCGGATCACCGCCTGGTCCTCGTCCTCGCCATTTTCGGTCTGGATCGTCTTGAGCAGTTCGCTGCGTTTGCGGGCGACTGCGACCAGATTGGTCTCGGCGCAGCCCACCGTCATCATGACCTGCTTCATCAGGCCCCGCATGCGCCGCACGGCGGCGGCTTTGGGATCCTCCACCGGCGCGGGTTCGCCTTTCAGGAACGCCATGACGGCGCGGGAAACGTGATTGGTTTCCTTGGCCAAAAAGCCGGTCAGATTCGCCTGAAACTGCTTGCGGAACTCGTCGTCACCGGCGGCGTGAAGTTTCTTGGCGACGGCCAGGGCTTCGTCGTTGTCCTGTCGGGCGTAGGCAACGATCAGCAGGGTGCGTTCGCCGCGGAACAGGGTGGCATCCTTGCGACGAGTGGCGGCGGCGAACTGGGCGGCCATGCCAAACGCTCTCCCGCCGGCGGCTTCCGCCTCGATCGCCCGAAGAAGTGCCCGCTGGGCGCGAATGAGCTGCCCGGTGCGCAGGCAGGCTTCGCCGAAAGGGCCCAACACGTGGGAATCGGCCAGCAGTTGGCTTTCGGCACGCTCCTCCAGCACGGAAACGGCCTTGCGGGGCTGGCCGGTCCGGTTGAGCAGGCTGCCGTAGAGGCCGATGGCGCGGTTTGAATCGGGATGTTCGCGGACCAATTGGTCGCCCGCGGCCAAGGCGGCCTCCGGACGATCGGCCTGCTGGAGCGCCAGCGCCTTCAAAATGCCCAGTTCAAGGTCTTTGGGCGCGGCCTTGAGGGCTTCTTCGAGGATGGGAAGTGCCGCTTCCGGTTTGCCCGCTGCGAGTTGAGTCTGCGCCTTGCCGGCGGCGATTTCCGCGGCGGTTTCCGCAGCCGCGAGCTCGCCGGCGAACAGGAACACGGCCAAGGCGAGCCGAACCACAATCGAGGCATCCTTCATGCACCCGACCCTGAGGCGAGGCCGTCGGCAAGGGAAGCGGCAAGCAAACGGTTACCGGGCGACCGCGAGTTCCGCGGCGCGGGCGGTATTGGCCAGGAGCATGGCGATGGTCATGGGACCGACCCCGCCGGGATTGGGGGTGATCAGTCCGGCCTTGGGCTGGACTTCAGCGAAGGCCACGTCGCCGACGAGCCGGGTGCCGGATTTGGCGGTGGAATCCTTGATGCGGTTGACGCCGACGTCGATGACCACGGCACCGGGTTTGATCATGTCGGCCCGCAGGAATTCGGGCACCCCCATCGCCGCGATGAGGATGTCGGCCCGCTGGCAATGGGACTTCACGTCGCGGGTCGCGCTGTGGACCACGGTGACCGTGCAGTTCGCGTGGCGCCCCTTCTGGATCAGGATGCTCGCCATGGGTTTGCCCACGATGTTGCCGCGCCCCAGCACGACGACTTCGGCGCCGTCGAGGCGCACCTGGGAGCGGATCAGCAGCTCATGCACACCGGCCGGCGTGCAGGAAACAAAGCCCGTGGGGTCGCCCAGCATGAGTTTGCCGACATTAACGGGATGGAAGCCGTCCACGTCCTTGGCCGGGCTGACATGGGCGTAAACCGTGGCCTGATCAATGTGTTTGGGCAGCGGCGCCTGGACAAGGATGCCGTGCCATTGCGGGTCGGCGTTGAAACCGTCGATCAGGCGCAGCAAATCCGCCTGGCTGGTCGTTTCCGGCAGAACTTTGGTCACCGAATGGATTCCGAGCTCGGCCGACTTCTTTTCCTTCATCCCGACATACACCTGCGAGGCGGGATCCTCGCCGACACGGATGAAGACCAATCCCGGAGCGATCCCGCGGGCCTTTAGGGCGGCGACGCGCTGGGCGGTTTCGGCGTGGATCTGCTGGGAGATGGTGCGGCCATCAATGAGGTTCTGCATTTTGGCGGCGAGTCTGCGGGCGCTCCCAAAAAAGGGAAGGGGCGACCCGTCACATTGCGCGGTCGGAACGGCCGGTCACCTCGAGCCGCAGCCGGCCTTGATGTCCATGGAGTCGGACGGGGCAGGCAAAAACGCGGGTCAGGTTGGCGGAGTTCAGCACCTGCTTCCGCGGTCCGGTGGCGGAAACCCGCCCGGCGGCGAGGAGCAAGGCATGGGTGAAAACCGGGGTGATCTCCTCGACATGGTGGGTCACCAGAACCAAGGCCGGGCTGTCCGGGCGCCGGGCGAGGTTATCCACGAATTGCAGGAAATGTTCCCGCGCCGCGGGATCCAGACCAGCGCAGGGTTCATCGAGGATCAGCAGGCGGGGACGGGACATCAGGGCCCGGGCGATGAGCACCCGCTGGCGTTCGCCCTGACTCAGGACGCCCCACTCGCGGTCGGCCAAATGGCTGGCTTCCACCAATTCCAGCAACGACCGGGCGCGGCGCTGGTCGGCGCGGCTTGGTTCGCCCCAGAAATCAATCATCGCATACTTGCCACCGGCGACGGTGAACAGTGCCGGCTCGCTGTCATTCATCAGCTGCCGGAGCGACGAGCTGACCAGGCCGATGCGGGTTCGAAGTTCGCGCCAATCGGTCTCGCCGTAACGCTGTCCGAGCGCAGAGATCTCACCGGCGGTGGGCATCAGATAACCCGTCAGCGCCGCCAGCAGGGAGGTCTTGCCCGAGCCGTTGGCCCCCAGAATGACCCAGTGCTGCCCGGGCAACACGCGCCACGCAATATCCGAGAGGATTACCGTGCCCGAGCGGGTGATGGACAACCCCGCGATGTCCAGAATGGGAACATCGAGGTGAGCCGCCTGCACCTGGGCGACGGATCGCCGTCGTCCACCGTTACTTGGCGTCACGACGGGCGAAGATGCGGTTGGCTTCCTCGAGGGTTTCCTTCGAGCCGATGTCATACCAGATGCCCGGCACCGCCCAGGTGAGCACGGGCATCCGCGGGTAGAGCCACTGGATCAGGCGCCCGGGTTGGTCCGGATTGTTCCCTTCGGCCAAATACTGCTTCACGAGTGGCAGCACCGCGCGGGGATAGTAGTAGAGAGCGATGCCGATCAGCGTGCTCGCGGGTTGGGCGGGCTTTTCGACGAAACTTTGGATGGCTCCGGCCTGGTCCACGGCGACGACGCCATACTTCTTGGCCTGCTCCAGCGACCCCACATCGAACGTTCCCAGCACGGGTTGCTGGTTCTGACGGCAAAACTCACCGAATCCGGCCAGTGATTCGCTGAACAGGTTGTCGCCGGCCACCACAATGAGGTCGTCGTCCACATTTTCCCGTTCCAAAACAAGGTTGAGGTCACCAATGGCCCCCAGCTTGTTCGAGTCATCGGTGGAACCGTCGTTGACGATGGTGAAGTCCAGCTTGGCTTTGCTGGCGCGATATTCGTCCGCCCAGCGCTGGAAATGGCCCGCGAATTTGGCGTTGGTGACCAGGATGACCCGGTCTATCGCCGGGATGGTGGCCAGATTGTCCAACACATAGTCCACCATCGGCTTGCCCGCGACCCCCAGAAGGGGCTTGGGCTGGGTCAACGTCAGCGGATAGAGCCGGGTCGCGTAACCGGCAGCCAAGATAAGGACCTTCATCGGGACGAAAACAACCTAAAGGATGGTTAAAGGCAAAAAAAAGGGCTGCCCGAAGGCAGCCCTTTCGAAAGTCGAATCCGTTAGGCCTTCGCAGCCCGGCGGCGGAAGAGCCCGAAGGCAACCAACCCAGCGCCAGCGACAGCCGCATAGGTTTC
>CAIWAH010000121.1 GCA_903910585.1 uncultured Verrucomicrobiota bacterium | reverse complement strand
TGAGCTCCTTGCTTTCCCTGACCGATGAAGAGTTGGACGCAGCCATCAAGGGTGTGGTGCTGGATGCCGAGCTGAGCCGGTCGGACAAGCTCCGGACCCTCTGGCACGGATACCGCAACCGCCCCGATGAAGCCGTCCGCTTTTTGGACTGGCTGAGGCTGTTTCAGCCCATCGAACTCACCGGCGAACTCATCGCCGAATTCCAGTCGCAGACCGATCTGGAAACCAAGAAGGCGCTGCTGGCCGTGCTGGCCGCCGCCACCGATTATGCCAATTCGCTGGCGGAGAGCGCGCCGGCGCAGGACTGGGAGTTTGTTCGCGGAGAGACGGAAAAGATCCAGAACCTTTACAAGGCTACTGCTCAGACCGGCGAGGCGGAGCTTCGCCGACCGGCCCTGTTAAAACTGCCTGCGCTCCTGCCAACGGGGGAACTGGGGGAGTTTCTGGAACTCCTGAACCGCGACTACACTGCTGGGAGAGAAGTGGTCAGCTACGATGAACTGCTGGGTGTCTGGGTTGAAGCCGCCCTCGCGGATGCAGAGGCACAGGCCACCCTGCTGCCCAGACTCTTGGAGCGGCTGAAGGGCGAGGGCAACGGCATCGAGGATGAACAGATCAACGCCCGGTTTTACGAAATGGTGAAGTCGGTGTCGCTCGAACCGGCCGCCAAGGCCCAGTTGCGCGATTTCCTGGCTGCCCATGAGCCGGTGAAGGCATCACCCGAATCCTTCCATGACTGGCTGGAAGCCTACGCGGCCGTGGCTCTAGAGGATCAGGAAAGGGAAACGGCGACGCGCAACTATCTCCTGACCGGCGAGCCGCGCCAGCAGGCGGGCATCATCATTAACCAAGGGAAGGAATACTGGAGCGGATACACGGAGGACCAACTGATCGCCATGGCCGGCAGCTTGGGCGAAGGTCACCGTGAGGCCGAGCCGGACAGCAGGACGGCTGCGCAGATTCAGGAAGCCTTGCTGTTGCTGGCCGCGATCGGGCGTCCCGCCGTGACAGCAGCGGCCAACCGACAGTTGGAGCTGATTCCATCCCCCTGAGTTCGCCCGCCCTCAAAGCACGAACCTCGTCCCGCCCAAGGTGGCGGGATTTTTCGTGGGCAGACAGCTTGAGGGAAGAAGTGATTTCCTTCCCGCAGCCGCCTGCGGATTTCCCGGCAAACAAAAAGCCGCCATGCCCAAAGGCACGGCGGTGGTGTGACGAGGGGAATTGTTGGCCGTCTCAGAACGGTTCATTGGAGGCGGTGGCCGGGTCCGGTTCCTGCGCGCTCACCGGGGTGGTGACGGAACGGAGTTCCAGGATTCCCGGGGCCAGACAAGTCACCTGGACATGATGGCCCGGTGGGAATCCCGCCCGCTCCAGCCAGCGGCCCAGGAGCCGGATCTTCGGCTTAACCCCTTTCCACGGGTCGCCGTCGGCCTCGATCTTCAGGCGACGCGCGCTCATGCCGTCACCGTGAATTCGGGTTCCGGTGGGCGGATTCGGTGGTTGCCGTTCAGTCCGCATTCCTCGTCGAGGAGCGCGTGCAAGGCCCGGCTGCGGGCGGGTAGGCGCCACAGGTCACCCTTGATGGTTTCCGTGGCGGCGTTGAACAGCCGCCAGGCCGTGCGTCCGCCTTCCGCGAACTCCGGATGCCGGGGCGTGCGCCATTCCTTGAGGACGTGGGGCACCTCCGTCGCGCAGATGACCTTCCGGTCAAGCATCCGCACCGTGAGGTCGTGTGCTTGTCCGTCACTGAGTTCCGTCTGCCGGTAGTTTTCAAACGCCGCCGACTGTTCCGTAAACCGCGCGGGCAGTTGGGCGATCATTTCCGTGATCATCCAGGACAGGTCACGCAACAGGTGTGCGGTGTGCTTGCGGGTGAAGGCAACCTCGCCCTGGAAGGAGAGGTTGTCGCACACGAACACGCTTGCCCCGACGCACAGGCCGCTCGAAACGGACTTGTCGTAGGAGTTGCGCAACCCGAGCACGCAGCCGTAGTCCTGTTGCCGCACGCCTGGCATGGCGAGGGCAAGGAGGCCGAAGAGACGCTGTCCATTGGCGGACAAGGCCAGGTGTTCCTCCCTCACCGTCATGCCTTCGACGGTCAACTGCTTGCCAATGCGGGTCAGAAACGATTCGTAGGGCAGCGGCACATAGGTGGATGTGGCCGGGGGATGCGGCACGGCGAAGACCTCTTCGCGCGATTTCAACTGGCCGCCGCAATGCAGCATGAGGCCGTTCATACGCGACCTCCGTCCTGCGGGTTGTCTGCTGTTGCATTCATGTTACTCAGCTTTCCGCCGTCCCCCTGCTCTAACAGGGTGCTCTTGGTTTGGGTTACTCTCGCCGGGAGCGTGGACGGCCTTGTTTTCCGGTGAGGAGCCACATGCGTGACTGGTTTGAAAAGAACCCTCTTTTCCATCCACCAGCGTATGTCTCCCCACCGTTTCGCTGAAGACGGGCAGGTTTGCCGCCCACGTAAAAAGGGCGACCCGGTGAAGGATCGCCCTGTGTGAATTACTTGGCCTTGCGGTTCAGGATGGGCACCTCGGAATTGGCCGAGATGCGGAAACGTGCGGGGGGCGGCTGGAACCGCACCGCCTTGTCGAAGCGGGTGGTGAACACCCGCGCCG
>CAIWAH010000120.1 GCA_903910585.1 uncultured Verrucomicrobiota bacterium | reverse complement strand
TTCCGTCGCAATCTGGCGGCGGTTGGCCGGCGACTCGTCGGTGCTGAGAAACACGGCGCCGTTGTCATCCGACGCGAGGAAGAACCGGTAGTCACCATCCACGGGCGGGGTGATCCAGCCGGAAAGCCGGACGCCGTAGTTGTCCGCCACATTGGGCGGGGTCTCGAACAGGGAAACCGTGTTCTCTTCATCCGGCCCTTTGATAAAGCGGGCAAAGCCGGTCAGGTCGCCCACGCCGCCGCCGCCGAGTCCGAAGTAGGCCTCGCGATTGAGAATTCCGTTGCCGGGCTGCCATGCGGTGAATGGCGCGGAATTCTCGCCCGCGATCGGGTTGCCGGTCGGCGAATCATCCTTCACCGCCGTGACCGTGACGGAATAGGCCGTGAGATCGGCCTGCCGGGAGGTGTGCAGCACGACGGTCCGCCGGTCCGGCAGGAGGTATGCGGCATCCACCGTCACCCCCCCGCTCACCGCATAGTTGGCGGCATTCTGTGCGGTTGCGGGATCCAGTTCCTCGTCGAACCGGAGGCGCACCCGTTCCATCGAGCCGCTGCCTTCGGCGGCCAGCAGCCTCGGCGGGGTCAGGTCCTGCGACACGGTGAGCGTGCCCGGACCAGAGGTCGCCTCGCTGAAGAGGTTGCGGATGCGCACGGTGTAGTCGCCCTCGTTGGCCTTGAGCAGGAACGGAACCGTGTAGGTCGGGCCGGTCGCGTCCGCGATGGCTTCGCCCTTGAAAAACCACTGGTAGCTGAACGGCGGCAGGCCGACCGCGTGGGCACGGAAGGTGACCGGCATCTCCTCATGCACCGTCTGAGTGAGCGGCGGGGCCAGCACCGTGACATTGCCCGGACCGCTGAAGGCCCGGAAGAAGTTGCCGGCGATCGGTGACTGGCCATTGACCACGGCATAGTCGCCGGGCATCTGCCAGGTCACCGACAAGCCGTCCCAGCCGCTGTGGTCGGCGTGCAGCACCTCGAAGAAATACTCGCGACCCGCCTCGAGCCGGACCAACTCCGAACGGTTGACCGGTTCCGGCCGGCGGCCGCCGGAGGTGCCGTTGAATTCACGGAAACGCGCCCAAACCGGCTCTTGGGCGAGCTTGCGGAGATTGGCCGGGGCAGCGTCGGTGCTCAGCCAGAGTTCGCTCTGGTCGTCGGAGGCCAACCAGAAACGGTAATCGCCGGTCACCGGCGGCCGGAGCCATCCGGTCACACGCTCCCCGTAGAATTCCGCCTGTCCCTGCGGTGGTTCCGGTGCCCGGAGCAGGTCGCTGAACTCGGGCCGGTCCGGGTAATTGGGATGGTTCCGGAGGCTGTCCACGGCGCCGTCGGCGTTGCCGGCAAAGAAGTCGCGGCGCAACTGGCCCGAGCCATCGTCGCCGATCCAGGTCTGGAGGAACTTCGCCGGAATCGGCGCCGTGCCGTTGGGCGGCGGGGCCGTGGGCACATCCGCCAGGGAACCGCCACCGGCCGGAACCGGAACCAGCAGGAGGTAGTTGAAGTCGAGGTTGCCCGGCAAAACCGTGAACCGCAGCGTGCGTTCGCCGCTCAGCGTCACCGCCACCAGGTTCCCCTCGCCGTCGCGCAGCGGCACACTGGTGAATCCGTCCCAATTGCCCGTGGCCGGGGCGGTGAACGTGCCCAGCGCAGCCAGCGCCTGTTCCGCGGTCCCGCGTCCGCCTGTAATCTCGTCGAGGCGGGCCGCCATCGGACGGCCACCGGAAGAGAGCCGGGCATAGATGTGGTAAGTGCCGGCGGGGAAGTTGCGGGTGTAGTTCATCCACTCGCCCTCGTCGTTCCAGCCCATCTTGAAGTTGGTCGTGACCGTCCATGTTCCACGGTCGGAATCGCCGTTCGCGGTCAGCCCCACGTTCGGGGATTCGCCGAGGCGATAGACATCGCTCGGGTCGTCGCGTTTGGAGAAGTCCACTCCGGCGATCGCACCGGCGCCGTCGTAGGCGTTGCCAAGATAGGGCATCGTGTCGGCCGCCGGTTTGTGCTGGCCGCCGTCGAAGTCGAAATCCTCTGCCTCAATGAAAAAGGCGCCGGCCTGGACTTCGGGCCGGTAGCTCCAGGTGAAGCCGAGGTGGTCGAACCCACTTCCCTCCTGGGCATTTGCCTCAAAATAATACCGCTGTCCGCCAACGAGACGGACCGGCGCGGAGATGTTTTCGGGTGCCGCCTGGTTGCGCCCGACGCCGCCCGCAGTCCACGACCTTGGGGCGGACCACTGGGGCTCGAAGGCGAGGCGCCGGAGATTGGCCGGGCTTTCGTCGGTGCTCAGCAGCAGTTCGCCCTCGTCGTCGGAGCTCAGGTAGAACTGGTAGTCGCCGGTCACAGGCGGAACGAGCCAGCCCAGCAGCCGTTGGCCGAAGCTGTCGGCGATGTTGATGGGCGCCTCGGTCTGCGGCACCAGTTCGACGCGGTCGGGTTCCAACGGGAACCGCGCATTGGATTTCAGCGCGGCCAACTGGGCCCCGGGCACACCATAGAACAGTTCGCGGCGCGCGAACCCGTCCACGATCCGCGGGGTGCGGAAGGGCACAGCGTTGGGCCGGTCCACGGGGTTGCCGCGGGGGGACGCATCGCGGACGCCGGTGATGGTGACCGCGAAGTCCGTGGTTGCTGGCAGTTCGTCCGTTTCAAGGAGCACGTCGAGATTGTTCGCCTGCAAGGTGGCCCGTCGCACTTCGCGCCCGCCACTGACGGCGTAGTTGGCCGGGTCTTCCGCACTGGGCCGGTGGAGCGGCTCGGAGAACCGCAAGGTCGCGCCCCGGAAATCGGGCCGAGCCACGGCCCACAGGGCGTAGGGGCCGTCGGAGTCCTCGTAGGGCACCAGTTGGGAGGCCGGGATCACCTCGCGCGGCTGGCTCGGGCTCGACCAGAGCAGCTGCGCCAAGGCCCCGCCGCCGTTCTCATACATCTCCATGCGCAGGTCGTAGCGGCGACCGGCCTCCAGTGTGATCGTGCCGGTGTATTCGGTCGGCCCGTGGTCGCTCCAGACATCCACGATCATCTGCCGGTCCACCCACAGGCGGATGCCGTCGTCGGAGATGGTGTGGAAGGTGTAGGTCTCGGTGAACCGGGGCACGACCGAGCCGCGCCAACGGGCGGAGAACTGTTCAGGGCCGACCTGCGGATCGGGCGAGCCGCCGCCCCAATTGAAATCCACCGTCGGGTCCACCCGCGTCACGCGGAGGTTCGTGAAGTCCGCGTTGTCATAGTATTCGGCCAGCAGCCCGAAGCCCACGGAGAAACGGTTGGTGACGGTCGCCCCGAGCGGGTTGCCGGCGACATCCGCCACCGTGGAGGCGATGACCAGTTGGTAGGTTCCGGGAACGAGGGTGGCCGGTCCGTCGAGGCGCACTTGGTTGAGCGTGGGCTCATAGCTGAGCGGCCAGTTCGCGGGCACGTCGTCGGCGGTGCCGAAAGTTCCGTCCTCGCCCGCGCCGGTCAGCGCGAAGTTGGCCGGCACACGGGACGACTCGGCGATCGGCTCGCTGAAGAACACCGACACCGCGGCGACTTCCGCGCTGCCGCCGTTGTGGGCGGGAATCGTGCGGACCAGCCGCGGCGGGGTCGCGTCTTCAACGAGGTTGATCGTAAACTCCTCGCTGAAGGCCGTGTTTCCGCCGGTGTCAGTGGCACGGGCGCGCAGTTTGAAGGTGGTCTTCGTCGCGGTCAGGGCGGGGGTTATAAACCGTGTTTCAAACGGGTAGTTCCCATCCGTCGTCACCCGGACACCGTCCACCAAAAACTCAACCTGACGCACCTGAACATCGTCGGAAACGGCCGCAGTCAGCCGCACGAGCTTGCCGGCTTCGACCCGGCCGGTGTTCAGCGCCAGGTCCAGCGGGAAGCTGGCCGCCAACGCCAGGCCCGGGGCCTGGCCGGCGGTGTCGAACGGCAGATAGGACAGGACCTGCAACCCGGCCTCCCCGTCGGCGACGTAGGCCAAGCCATTGAAGAGCGTGAGCGCACGGCTCAGGCCGGGGGTAAGCAGAGTGGTGCGGAAGACGGCGCCGTCCGCCGGCACCCGGGTGTCATACACCGAGACGTCGTGCGTGCCGTCCAACCGGGGATTGACCCCGACCGCCGCCAGGCCAAGACCCGTGCCGTTCAGGACGATCTGTTTGAAGGAATTGGGCCCCGCATCCCGCGCCGGCGCCACCAGCAGGGGCGCGGCCGGATCGGCGAAATCCACGATGTCGAAGCCGGGAAACGCCGTCACGTAGGCCAGGCCATCGGCCGCAAACACCCGGCTGGACTGGCTGAGTCCCTCCGGTCCATAGGCCGACAACGGGAGCGAACCCGCCGGCTCCACAAAGGCGCCATCCAGCCGGAACACCCGCAGGGTGCGCCGGGCAAACGAGGCGCGCCCGCCGGTCACCGCCAGCAGGCTGTCGCCCGCCACGGCGAGATCATGCACCGCTTCCCCGAGCTCCAACCGCTGGAGCACCGCCCCGGAAACGAGGTCGAGCAGCAGCAGGCTGCCGCCTTCCGTGCCGGCAACACCCAGGGAGCCGAGGGCCGCCACCGCCGTGACCGACTGGCCGTTCAACCCCACCTGGAGCGTGGCCAACGGCGGCGTCAGCGAGTCCAGCGAAACGATCGTGACCCCGGCGGTCCCGTCCGCCACCAGCAGCCGGGCGCGCCCGAGGGCCACGCGCGCAGCGGCGCCCGGAGTGTCGATCTGCGCCGCGGCCGTGGGCGTGAAGCCGGTGCCAACCTGGAACAGCGCCACGCCTTCATTGCCCGCCGCGACCGCCACCAGGCCGTCCAAGGCGTCCACATCCTGGGCCACGCCCGCCACCGGCGCGGCGGCCAGTTGACCGGTGACATCCGGTTGGTCGCCCAGCGGATTTGTTCCCTGGCGCACTTCGGCGCCGTCGGTGATTCCATCGCCATCGGTGTCCGCCCGCCCTTGGTCGGTCCCCAGCACCAGTTCCCCGACATCGCTCAGGCCGTCGGCGTCGTTGTCAAAGCTGAGGGGACCGCTGAGGTAGATGGGCGGCAGCGAAAACCGCGAGCCGGCCGCCCCGGTGGTGAAGTCAAGCCAACCCTCCCGACCAGTGGCTTCCTGGAGGAGCAGCAGATGATAACGGGTGTCCGGGGCCAAGATCAGGGAACTGAAGGCCACCCCGCCCGAACCCGCCCGGCCACGCTGCACCAAATCGCCCGCAGCCGTGAAGATCGCATAACGATGCGGCCCGGTCAGCGGCACCTGGGCGCCGGTCAGGGCCGGCGAGGAGAACTCACCCAGACTCAGGCTGGCCCGGCGGATCGCATGCCGGACGCGCAACCGCGTCATCCTCGGCTCGGTGAAGGGGGCGCCGATGTTGGCTTCCCCTTCGCCGCTGCCACCGCCGCAGTCCGGCGGCGTTTCCGGGTCCGCACAGCCCTCTTTTTGGCCGGCGGCGTAGGCGTCGCCGCCCCCGGCGGCTACCAGGTTGTAGTAAGCATAGGCCGCGGCGTTGCACGCCGCGCGGGCGGCGGCATTGGCCAGCCCGGGGAATTGCTGGGCGCACTCCGCCAGCATGTCCGCCAGAAACTGGTCGTCCGTGGCCTGCTTCGACCGGCCACAGGTGGAATAGCCGATGTCATGCTGGTCACACGCCGGCTTGAAATTTGCAGCCGGGGCCAAAATCGGGTTGTCGAATCGGCCCTGCAGTGACGGCGGAAAGGAAGCCGGCCCGCAGCCGTTGACCGTGCTTGCCGGATCAAAGCCAGGGCGCGGGCGGGGTCCGCCACCGCCACTATCGCCGCCCCCCCCCCCGGCCCCATCCGCACCACAGTCATCGCCGGGTCCGAAAATCGGCCCGCCCCCGCCGCCCACGCCCGGCTGGGTGCCGTGCCAACCCGGCTGACGAATACCCACGCCCGGATCGGAATCCACGAACTTGCCGTCAGCGGAAACCGTCATCGGCCCGACAATCTCCCACTCCCCCGTGTCGTGGTTGAAGCTCCAAAGCGCCGACTTGCTGCCCGGCGCGAGTTTCAGCCCCGTCTGGGGGTCGGGCACGTTTGGGAAACGCACGGGAACCGCCCGCTCAAAATTGCCGGGACCGTCGGTCTGCACCGTGATCACCAGCGGCAAATTCAGTCCCGGTGGCAGCGGCTCCGGCAGCCGGTCCGGCGGCACAGGAGCGATGCCTACCCGACCGCCGCGCACGCCGTTGTCCGCAAAGAGCGAATTGGCGGGCACCGCCAGCTCCACTCCGGCCAGTTCAGGGTGTTTCGCCAGCGTTTCCGGCGGGAACTGGACGCGGGTTTCCTCGGTCGGGCTGACCGCCTGGAGGGCCCCGTTAACGATCAGTGGCAGGTAGATGAGCCCGTTGCCCCCTGCGAGATTGTTGGTGCGCCCCGGTTCGGCCTCCCAAGCCTTGCCGATGAAGGGATAATAGGCGCCGCCCGGCCATTGGCTGCCCGCGGCGGTGCGACCGTCCACATGCACGAAAAACCGGCCGCTAGGGGCAGGCGAAAGCGTGAACCGCCCCTCGGCGTCCGTTACCGCGCGGAGAGTCTCCTCCGCACCGTCCACCGTGACCGTCACGCCCGCAAGCGGGCGATTGAGGGCCTGCCCCAGGCTGTTGGTGCCCAACTCCGAGGCAAAGACCTGGCCGATGACCGCCGTGTTGACCAAGCCCTGGTTGGCATGCGTATCGAACGGGATTAGCGCCACACCGCCGGGCCGGCCATCGCCATCTGCGTCCAGCTCCCGACCCTGCGCATCCCGCACACCGGTCGGATCAAAGACCGTGACGACCCTGGAACCGCCGGGCAGCGGCTCAAGGTGGAACAGCGTGGCCCGCCGTCGGTCAGAGCTCAATTCCACCCGTCCGAGAAAACGGCGCCCACCGAAACCGGCGAAGAAATTCTCGGACCGGAGGACCGTGCCAGCCGGTAGCGGCGTGGAAAACTGCACCACGACTTCGCGGTTGACCGACACACCCGAATCCCCGGCAAGAGGTGATGTTTCCACCAAGGTCACCAGTTCAGCAGCCAGCTGGGATTCTTGGTATTCCTGCAGCGCGGACTTGCCGTTGCCGTCGGGATCGGCGCCTCCATCGGCCGCATCCAGACCGTTCAGGGGCGGATGGGTCAGCTCATAGACGTCGGGGATCTGGTCGCCGTCGCTGTCGAGACTGGCGGTGCGGGCGATCTGTTCGACCCGGAAGAAACTGGCCCCGCCCGCCGCCGGCGGGGAGATGAGCGGCGGCGTGAGCCCCAACCCCACGGCCCGGTTCACGGCGTCCGGCGTCGCGCCCTCGATCAGCCGGTAATAGCTCGCGGCCTCGGCCGGAAAACCCAACTCCAGCCGGCCAGAGGCATTCAGCACCGCCTCGGTGATGCGGAAATCCTGCGCCATCAACGCGGACTGGGCCAGCACTGTTCCGAGAACGAATGCGACCAGCAGGGGCAGGCTGGTGAAATGGGTCTTTGGTTTCATGACATCGAGGCTGAAAGTTAATCTGCCGGCACGCCGGCGGCGTTTTCCAAGCGCAAATCCTGGCTAGCCAAACAATCCCAAAAATCTTCCGGACGATGCCGTGACGTTCGTTGGTCAGCCTCACCCAGGCGCCAGCGGGGCCGGGGAAGGGGAGTGAAGCCGCAATGGGAGTTGAATCGTCAGACCGTGGCTTTCCTAATCGCCCCGTGAGCAAGCCCGAGTGGTATTACGCGCTGGACGGTGAACGAAAGGGGCCCGTTTCGGGCGAGGATTTTGAACGGTTGGTCGAGGCCGGCGTGGTGACACCCTCCACGCGCGTCTGGTGCGAGGGAATGGCGGCCTGGCAGCCGCTGGCGCAGGTTCGGCCCGTGGTTCCCGCGGCCCCGCCGGTCGCGCCGGTCACGCCTCCTCCGGTCATGCCCAATCCGGACCGGTGCGGCCTGTGCGGCGTCGAGGTCACGGCGGAGGATTCCGTGCGGCTGGATGGACGGCTGGTTTGCGCCCGTTGCAAACCGCGCGCGGTGCAGATGCTGCGGGAAGGGGTGCAGGCGGCCAGCGGCCCGGCCGAGGAGACGCGGAGGGCCTATCTCCACCACGAAGCGTCCATTCGTTCGGTTGGGCTCGTGAATCTTGTGGGCGCGGGGATCCTCACCCTCTTCATTCTCTTCGGGGTGGTCTCGATGGTGGCCGTTTTTTTCGTGGCGGGAACGCGGGTGGCAAACATGGCTTCGGTCGTCAGCCTCGGGTTCACTGCGATCTACGTGGCCTTGGCAGCTCTGATGTTCTGGCTGGGCCGGGGCCTGCGCCGGCTGAATCCATCCGTGCGAATCCCGTCCGCGGTCATGGCGGGAATCGGCCTGATCGGATTTCCCATCGGCACCCTGATCAACGCCTACATCCTGTGGCTGTTGCTCTCGGCGAAGGGCCGGATGGTGTTCTCGGAAGAATATCGCCGGGTGGTGGCCGAGACCCCGCACATCAGGTATCGGACTGCCTGGTGGGTGTGGTTGCTGCTGGCCCTCCTGGTGGCCGGTTTCGTTGCCTTCCTCACGATCGGCCTGTGGTTCCGGCCGCAGGGCTGAGCAGCGGATGGCGGGCGACGGGTTGGGTGGGACGGCGGGGCCGATTTGACGCGGGATGGTTCCGGGAGAATCTCCCGCGTCGGTGCGCCGATCGCTCCCTCGTTCACGCATGAAACCATTCCCTTCCTCCGTGCCGCCCGATTATGTCCGCCTGGGTTTTGAGCAGATCGACCGGGACATCCGCTGGCTCGCCGAAAGTCTGGCCGAAGTTTTGGAGGAACTCGGCGAAGCGGGCATCGCCGGCCGGATTCCCTGGCGCGAGCGGTCGGGTGAACCGGGAACCGCTCCCGAGCCCTCGGGCCGGCTCGCGCTGGCGCTGGCACTGGCCTTTCAGCTCCTTAACAGCGTCGAGGAGCACGCAGCCGAATCCATGCGCCGGCTCCGCGAATCCGTCGAGGGCGCGGAGGCGGAGCGGGGGCTCTGGGCCGACCAGCTGGCTTCCCTTGCGCGTGCTGGGGTGGCGACGGAGGCATTGGCCACGGTGCTGGGAGAGGTCGAGGTCGAGCCCGTCTTCACCGCCCATCCCACGGAAGCGAAGCGGACCGCGGTGCTGGAGCAGCATCGCGCGCTCATGCAGCTGCTGCAAAGCCGGCCGGTCGGTCCGGCGGCCCGGCGGGAACTGCTGGCCTTGCTCGAGCGGCTTTGGCGGACGGGCGAGATCCTGCTGGAGAAACCTTCGGTCGCCGATGAGCGGCGGAACCTGCTGCACTACCTCCGGGACGTTCTGCCGGGCGTGGTGGGGCAGCTCGACCTGCGCCTGGAGGCGGCGTGGACGGCCGCCGGCCTCGCAGGTGCGCCCCCGGCCTGGCCGCGGCTGGCGTTCGGAACCTGGGTCGGGGGCGATCGGGACGGGCATCCCGGCGTCACGGCGGCGGTGACCGCGGAAACATTGGAGCAGCTGCGCACCAACGCCCTGGTCGTGCTGCATCGCGAGTTGAGCGCATTGGCGGGACGGCTGCCGCTGTCCGAGTGGGTGCAACCGGCCCCCGCATGTCTGCTTGCCCTCCGTGAGCGGGCGTCGGCCCGGCTCGGAGCGGTGGCGGAGCCGATCCTCCAGCGGCACCCCGGGGAGCTTTGGCGCCAGACCGCGGAACTGCTTGCCGCCCGGCTGCCCCTCGAACAGCTGCCCGGTCGGCCGGCGGAGGCGCACGATTCGCCCGGCCGGTATTCGACTCCGGCCGAGCTGGATGCCGACTTGGCGGTCCTCGAGCAGTCGCTCATCGAAGCCGGTGCCCGGCGGCTGGCGGACCACGATGTCCGGCCCGTGCGGCGGGTGCTGGAAACCTTTGGTTTCCATCTCGCCCGACTCGATGTCCGTCAGAACTCCGCCTTCCACGAACGGGCCCTCTGCCAGTTGCTGGGAGCTGCCGGACTCGATGCGGCGGATTGGGCCGAATGGAGCGAGGTCGAGCGACTCCGGTTGCTGGAGCGCGAGATCCGTTCGCCGCGGCCGTTCCTGCATCCGTCGGTGAGCGCCGGTCCGGAGGCGGACGCCGTGCTGGGAACTTACCGCGTGCTGGCCGACCAACTGCAACGCCACGGCGCCGCCGGCGTGGGTTCGCTGATCGTCAGCATGACCCGGCGCGTTTCCGATCTCCTTGCGGTCTATGTGCTGGCCCGCGAGGCCGGCCTGTTGCGGCTGTTCCCCGAGGGCATGGTCTGCCTGCTGCCCGTCGTGCCGTTGCTGGAAACCGTCGAGGATCTCGAACGCGGTCCGGAACTGCTGCGGGCCTTCCTCGAATTTCCGGTGACCCGGGCCAGCCTCCACTTTCACGCCGCCCGCGCCGGTCATCCGGGCCAGCCCCGGCAACAGGTGATGGTCGGTTACTCGGACTCGAACAAGGATGCCGGCATCCTCGCCAGCCAATGGGCCCTGCAACGCGGACAGGCCCGGCTCAGCGAAGTTGGCCGGCAGGCGGGCGTCCGCATCCAGTTTTTCCACGGACGCGGCGGCACCATCAGCCGCGGCGCCGGTCCGACCCACCGGTTTCTCGAAGCCCTGCCGCCGGGCTCGCTCGACGGCTCAATCCGCTTGACCGAGCAGGGCGAAACCATTGCGCAGAAATACGGCAACCCCGGCACGGCCCGGTATCACTTGGAACTGCTGCTGGCCGGCGTGACCGCCACGGCCTGCCTGCACCGGGAGGCCGCGCCGTTTCCGGCCGAACTGGTGCCGCTCCTGGAACGCCTCGCCAATGGTTCCCGGCAGGCTTACCGGCAGTTGCTGGAGACCGAAGGCTTCCTCCAGTTCCATCGTCAGGCGACGCCGCTGGACGCCCTGGAAAACACCCGGATCGGCTCCCGGCCGTCCCGCCGGACCGGGCAGGCGAGCCTCGCAGATCTGCGGGCGATTCCGTGGGTGTTTTCTTGGACCCAGGCCCGCTTTTACCTCACCGGCTGGTATGGCGTCGGCACGGCCTTCGGCCAACTCAACGACGCCGAGATCGCCACCCTGCGCGGCCACCTGCAGTCCTCGCCGTTCCTCCACTATCTGCTCACGAACGTGGAAACGTCCCTCGCCAGTGCGGACCTCGACGTGATGCGCGACTACGCGCAGTTGGTCGAAGATGACGGCGTTCGCCAGCGGGTTTGGGAACGGATCGAGGCGGAGTGGCTCCGGACCGGAGCCGCCCTGGCGCGGCTGCGCGGGGCGGAATTCAGCGGGCGGCGACCCCGCCTCAGCCGCACGCTGGCCCTGCGGTCGGCACCGCTGCGCCTGCTCCACCGCCAGCAGATCGCACTGCTGCGCCGCTGGCGCGGCGAAGTCCGGCAGGGCAACGACGCGGCGGCGCAGGCCGTTTTCCCGGAGCTGTTGCTCACGATCAACGCCATCGCCAGCGGCCTGCGCACGACTGGTTGAACGGGTTGATCTGGAGTGACTCCCGTTTCGGCCTAGAACTCCACCGCCAGCTCTCGGGGCGTCGCGCTGTTGGCAAAGCGCACCCAGAGCAACCTGTCGGCGGCCGAGTGCGTGAAGGTGGTCAGCGGTTCCACGGCGAGGCGGATCGCTTTGGGTGCCTGCACGCAGTGCAGCAGCACGACCGCTTCGGTGTTCGGCACGCCCTCAACCGTGAAGGCCACGGTGCCGGCCGCGGACTTTGCCGGCAGCGCCTTGCACGCTGAGGCCAGCACGCGCGGCGCCTTCCGTTCGGCGCGTTCCAGATCGAGCAGGAAGTGGCGCGAGCCAGGCGTCAGCGTGACGGCGGTCTGCACCTTCAGCTCGGGATCGAAGAGGCTGACAAAGCGGCCGGGCAGCGTGCGCGACTCGCCAGCCACGGATTCATCCAGTCCGGCCGCGATGACGTAATGACCGCGCCGCAGCCACAGCGCGTTGCTTTCCTGCCAGTTCACCGCGGTGGGCGCGGCCGACTTCACGGCGGAGACCAGTTCGGAGTCGCCAGTCGCGGCCTTGGCGAAGTCTGCCGGATTGCGTTTCAGCCACAGCACGCGGCCGGAACCAACCTTGACGTCGGTCGCGGCACCGTTCAGGCCCAGCTCGGCGAAGAGATGTTCGCGCGGCGTCGCAAGCTGGCGGCCGTCGGAGTTCCACCAGTCGCGCACGCGGTTGTAGGGATCGCTGTCGTCGTCGCAGACCACGAGCGTGCCGCCGGCGCGGACCCACGCCGCGAGCGGCGGATGCACGGCCGGTTCGAGCGGCTTCTGTCCGTGGTAGCTCAGAAGCAATACGCGGAAGCGGTCGAGCGCGCCGGGCACAGTCAGGTTCTCCAACTGCACCGGCTGGATGGGCACGCCGCGTTTCAGGAACGGCAGCGCGAGGCCGTAAACGTGGCTCAGGTTGCCGTCGCTGGGCGTCGGATCGCCGCGCTGGAACATCAGCGAATCGCTCACGAACACGCCGATGCCCTCGGTCGCGCCGTGCCAGTCCACGTTGGGCTGCTTGAGATCGTTCAGTGCGTTCATCACCACCTGGAGTTCGGTGGCGTAAGGCGCGGGGATGCCCTGGCGTTTCTCGGCCGGCACGTTGGCCGGGTAACGGCCGTTGAAGATGCGCTCGGGCCATGGCGCGACCTCGAACTGCCACACCTCCGGCTGGAACAGCGACGCGACGAGCGTGGATTCCCAGTTCGTCCGGTAGTCGGTCCAGTCGTGGTCCGGGTTGTCCTCGATGGGATCGTTCAGATACCAGACCGTGCGGCCGGTGGCGCGGACGAGGTTCTGCATCGCGCCGTATTCGAGGAAGGCGGTCTCGAAGGTCCGCTCGCGCCGGACGCCGCGATAGACGTTGGGCGTGCGCGAGGTGCCGGTCCACACCTGCGCGATGTAGCCGTCGCAGCCGCGCAGGCGGGCGAGGCTGGACTCGGGGCTGACGATCTTCCAGTGCGCGTAGTTCAACAGGCTGTGGGTGGGCACGTAGCAGCGGACGTGTTTGCCGGTGCGGTCGTTGAAGGCGTTCACATGATCGAACACCTGTTGGAGCGCCCTCCCGTAGAGGAAGTATTTCAGCTTCGAGGCGCGCCACTGGGCGTCCACGGAACTGTGCGGCGGCTGCCACTCTTCGCCGTAGAAGGCCTTCCACTCGCGCTTGAAGCCCTCCGAGTAACCGCCGCGCACCCAGAACTCGGGTTCCTCCAGGTGGATCGCCTCCGCGCCGGCATCGAGCGCGCGTTGCACGCCGACGCTGAGGAACTTCCCGAAGTTCGTGCCGGGGCACATGTAATACACGTCGCCGCCGTGGCTGATCTTCTTCCCGTTGCGGTCGGTTTGGGCCTCGTCCTCGTGGTTGATGCCGTCGAAGCGCCCGTAGAGGTAATCCTGATAGTGGCCCCACGAGACGCCGGTCATCACGTGGATGCGGTAGCCGCGGTCGCGCCATGTGGCGATGCGTTCGGGCAGCTTCGCATCAATGCCGTAAACGATGGCGACGTCGGAGCGCAGATTGCCCGCACCACTCCACGCCCCGCCGGTCTGGAAGCAGGTGCGTTCCTGGATCTGTGCCGGGTCGAGGGGGAAAGGCGGTGGCAGTTCGGCGGCGGCGAGCGCGAACGGCAGCAGGCCGGCGGTGGCAAATAACAAGCGCATGGGAACACCGACGCAAAATGCGTCGCGCAAGTTCAAGCCGGCTATGCGTCGAACTGGCTGGCATCGCGGATACAGCGCAGTCCGTAGCAACGGGTTACTTCGTGGTGATTGCCTGGGTGCTTGGCTCGCTCCCGTTCCTCCCATGAGCCTTCTGCTTTTTGCAAAACTTTCAGCACACCACCCCACAATTTGGGGGCTGCATCGAAGGCATCAGGAACAAGGTTGTTGTCGGTGGCAAC
>CAIWAH010000119.1 GCA_903910585.1 uncultured Verrucomicrobiota bacterium | reverse complement strand
CATCCATAATTCGAATAGTGAAACGATGGAGTCTCAAAACCTGATTCACTGCACAACCGCTCAAGGTCCATCCTCAAAAGGGCCGTGATGTGGGCCGGATAACAATCGCCCAAAAACTGGGTGAAATGCCCAGCGAAAATCAAACCCAAAATGGATCTGATGGATTGATTGTTGGGCATTGTAAGGACAAGCGTGCCGCCGGGCTTCACCAATTGACTTAATTTCCTGAAACAGTGGCGCGGATTTTCGAGGTGTTCGATGGTTTCCGAGCAAACAACGGTGTCAAAAGTTGTTGATATATCCAAATCCTCATTCAAATCAGCCTTCAACCAACCCGTTTTGTCATCAAGCGATGAGGGCTTTTCGAGAATATCTATTCCCGCAAGGGCGGAAAAATCGCGTTCTTTTTGCAATATTTCCAACAGTTCGCCATTGCCCGCGCCAAAATCGCAGAGAGTTCCGCTGGGTTTCGCGAATTTGTCAAGCAAGGATAAGACCAATTCCTTGATAATAAAAGAACTTGTTCCTCCGGAAAGGAGGGCCGCGCGATACCTGAAATCATCGAGCTGCTGAGAATGGGAACCAGTTTTGGCTTTGCATTTCATTGGTTCACAACCAGTCGGCCGCGTCGCGTTCCACGGATCGGAAAGCCCACCGGCCCAAGGTTAACAAAAGGATGGAGCCCAAAACCGATATGGCCACCATTGCCTCCACCTTTTCGGAAGCGGTGCCGAGGATGCTCCATCGGAACCCTTCCATCACCCCCACCATCGGGTTAAGCGCGAACACCAACCGCCAACGCTCCGGTACCACCGCCGCGGAGTATCCCACCGGTGCGGCGAAGAATCCGCACTGCACTACAAACGGCAGCACGAAGCGCACATCGCGGTAACGCACCCCCAAGGCGGCGGTCACCAGGCCAGCACCCAAGCCCATCAAGGCCGTCAGCAGAAGAAGAATTGGAAGGGCCAGCAACCGCCATGTTGGCCACACGCCGTACCAAGGCATGAGCGCGGCCAGAAGGCCAAGGGCCACCAGCGCGTTGACCACCGCCACCGCCACGGCGGCCATGGGAATGATCATGCGCGGAAAATAAACCTTGCTGATAAGCCCGGCGTTGGCCACAAGGCTATCGCCCGAACCGGTGAGCGCCGTGGAAAACAAATGCCACGGAATCAGGCCCGCCAACACCAACAAGGGGTAAGGCGCGCCGCCGGAGTCGAGATGAGCAATACGGCCGAACACCACGGTGAACAGCACCATGGTGAGCGCCGGCTGCAAAAGGGCCCAGGCCAAACCCACCAGGGTTTGCCTGTAGCGTACCGCGATGTCTCGCCATGCCAGAAACACCAGCAAGTCGCGGTAGTGCCACAGGTCGCGCCAGAAGCGCTTATCTGCGCCCCCCGGTTCCAGAACGAGAGGTTCGACATGAGCCGGTGGGGGCGCCTGGCTTGTGGCCGACTTGAATTCTGTATCCGTCAAATCTAGGTTACCCATGCGTGTTACCGACCAGATGGGACCCCATCCCGGCTTCCGCCAGTTCAACGATGTCCGCTGACATGCGTTCCCAAGAGCGTTTCAGTAGTTGCGACCCGAAGGCGGTCACGGCTGGTTGCAGATTTTCGCAATTATCCAACACCCATTTCAGGCGGTTTGCCAGCTCTTGCGCGCTCCCGGCATCGGACAGCAGGAGGTCGGCCAGATCGGGAGGGTAGCGTTCGGCGATGCCGGCGCGACGGGTAACCAGGGCAGGCAGGCCACGGCACAGTGCCTCGTGGACACCCATGCCGTAGCCATCGTAGCGCGTCGGACTAACAAGGACATCAGTGGCAGCCAGCAATCCGGGGACATCCGGGATTGAGCCAAGGAAGCGCACCGTGTCGGCCACGCCGGCGGCCTTGGCGCGGTATTTCCAGTAATCGAGATGCCCACCACCCGCCACCAAGACCAACGGACGATTCGCCAAGGCCAAAAGGGCCAAGGCGGAGATCAAGGTATCAAGACCCTTGTTGGCATCATAACTGAGTGCCCCGACGAAGGCCGCTGCCGGCATGCCGTCAGGAATGTCGAAACGTCGCCGCGCCTCCGCGCGTTCAGACTCGCTCGCCGGCTTCAACATGTCCGGATCGCATCCCAGGTAAATGTTTCGGGCGCGCTCCACACGCACACCGACCAAATCGACCAGATGCCTCCTCGATTGCTCAGAGTTGGTGATCACCAGCCGCGCCCGCCGGGTGTACTTTGCTTCCTGCCGCCGGAAGTAAGCGCGCGACAGCCGGTTTTTGATTCGAAAGCCCAATGGTGCACCTGTGTCCTCGCTGCGGCAGGCGGCATGGACCATGTGAACCCAGTTGATCGCGCCCGGCCAACCGCAGTTGCCGCCACCGACCACGATTTGGGCATCGGGGTGCCGGGCCGTCAACCGCGCCGCCGCCCGCCGCCCGGCCAAGTCGAGGAGTGGTTGGCCAAGAAGGTGCAGACCGCGCGGTCGCGAAACCTGAACCAGGGACACATTCGGATGCTCAGCCAGTGCAGCGGCCACCCGGTGTGCCACCAAAGTGACCGTCCGGCCCAAACGGTCGGCCAGGTGCCAGCCAAGTTCGAAGAACGCCCGATCCATTCCGCCATGCGGCGAGAAGTCGCCGGCAACCAGCAGCCAGGGAGTGGAATTCATGGCCGCTCCGGAGCGCGGGCGGCGACCCAAGTGCCACCAGCCAAAAACAGCGTCAAGCGAGGCCTCCCCAAATCGACATCGCGAAGGATGCGGAACCCTTCCTTGGACAAGAAGCGGGTCACATCGAGTGGATTGCACAGATAGATGGCATCATTGTCGGCGTGAAACGGAGGGCGCAGGTCGGGCCGACGGAATTGGTATACAGGGTGTCGGGTGCCAATTTTACATAACCAACGTCCAATGTTCTCGACAAGTGTACCGAATACCTCCGGAATGGTCGTTCCGAACGGAAAGCGGGGCATTGCTTCATGGCGGAAGAACAACTCGCGAAACGGGCGGTGCGACCAACATCGGAGCAACCCCATGAGCGATGGTCCAAGTGCGATAAGATTTGGTCCGGTGATTATCACCAATCCACCCGGCCGCGTCACCCGGCACATTTCACTCATCACCGTTTCTGGATCGGGCACATGTTCAAGGACTGTATTTGCCAACACTATGTCAAACGATCCATCTGCGT
>CAIWAH010000118.1 GCA_903910585.1 uncultured Verrucomicrobiota bacterium | reverse complement strand
GATCTGGAACGAGGCGTTGTCGGTGTCGCCCGTTCCGGAGACGAGCGAATAGGTGAACGTGTCGCCGACATCGACGTCGCTCGTCGAGAAGGTGCCGACGGCCGTGCCGCTGGCGGCGTTCTCGGCCACGACAGCCGCCGAGAGGGCGATGTCGGTCGGGGCGTCGTTGGTGCCGGTGAGCGTGAGCACGATCGCCCGGTCGGTGCTTCCCGCCGGTGTGCTCGAGTCGGTCGCCCGCGCCGTGTAGGAGAGCTCGAGCGTCCGGCCCGCCGGCAGGAAGTTGAAGGCCCCGTTGCCACTGGAGCCCGACGCGAAGTTCCACGCCAGATCGTCGCCGGCCGTGGGATCGGCGGCGACCGCCGCCGGCCGAGCGAGGATCAACTCCGAGGCGTAGAGGCGACCGGCATTCGAGATCTGGGTGTACGTGGTGCCGATGTTCGCGCTGCTCAGCCCGGCCTGGAGATAGCCCCAGGTGGCCCCATTCGGCGTGGACCACCCGACGGAGCCGACGCTTCGTGTATCAAGCACCGCGTTCGGGTTGTTGACGTTCCTGTCGATATGCCCGTAGGTGTAGTTGGCATTGACGAGCTGGGCACTCCCGCTCACCAACTCAAAGTCGAAGGTGAAGGTTCCGTGAGTCGTCGTGAGCCGTGACCGCCCGACGCCACGCATCACGTAGTTCGAGCCCACCTTCTCGAGGATCACCGGCGTGACCCAGGTGTTGTTGTACCGGGCGTCGTTGGGAGGCGGTTGGGGCTTGAAAAACCTCCACTGGGCCACGACGCCCGTCGTTCCCGGCGGCGTCGTGTTCACGTAGAGCCCGCCCTGTTGGTTGTCGAGGTTCGGGATCCCGGTGCCGGAACTCGTGCCGATGCTGCCGCCGCCCTGCACCGGCTGGAGCGTGAGCATCGCCTGCAGTTCGGCGCTCGTGAGCGGCACCGACCCGGTGAACGTGCCGCCCGTGACGGCCACCGCGTGCACCGACGGTGTGACGGTGTTGGAGAGATCCAGATCGGTCGTCGTCAGCACGCCGGAGGCCGTCAGGGTCGTGTCGGTCTCGGTGGCGCTGCCGGTAGCCGTGCTGCCGGTCGCCACGGCGAGGACCGGGAGGTCCTGTGTGCCCGTGATGGTGACCGTCACCAACCGGTCGGCCGTGACCGACGCCGAGTCGGTCACCCGCACGGTGTAGGTCAGCGTCAGGGTCTCGCCTGCGGCGACGTAGTCGAACGTCTCGGAGCCGGAGTTGAACGCCCAGTTGATCGTGCCGGTCGTGGCGGTGCTCGAGATCACGGTGTTGGGATTGTTGACCGTGAACATCGCGAGCAGGGCCGCATTGTTGGCGGTCAGGCCCGTCGTCGTGCCGCTGGCCACGACCGTGGGCACCGTGACGGTGACCGTGTTCGTGCGATCCAGATCCTCGACGGCGAACGTGCCGGCGGCTGTCAGCGAGGCGTTCGTCTCCGCAAGCGTGACCGTGTCGGCCCCGCCGTCTTGCACAACGGTCAGGGGAACCGCGTGGTCGCCCCAACGCTCAAGCCTGCGTTGGCCGAAATCGCCATCGGTCTTGAAGGTGAGCACGAGTTGTGTGCCCGCCCCGTTCACCGAGATGGTGTAGGGCAGCAGGCCGTAGTTGGGATCCGCCTGGAAGGCGGCGGCGAGCGCGGCGGCGCTCGCGAACCCGGACGGTCCGGAACTTACGGCCACGCCGTATTCCGCAGAGCCGTTCTCCGGGCTGTAGAAGGAATACGTCCGATTGTCGTTCGTCAGCCCCAGGCCGTTCGTCTCCTGGATCTCGCGTCTCAGGCTGATGACCGGGGCGTCGTTCGTGCCCGTGATCGTGATCGTGACCGACTGGTCGGCCGTGGCCGACGCCGCGTCAGTCACCCGCACGGTGTAGGTCAGCGTCAGGGTCTCGCCTGCGGCGACGTAGCCGAACGTCTCGGAGCCGGAGTTGAATGCCCAGGTGATCGTGCCGGTGGTGGCCGGGCCGGTGATCACCGTGTTGGGATTGTTGACTGTGAACATCGCGAGCAGCGCCGCGTTGTTGGCGGCCAGGCCCGTCGTCGTGCCGCTGGCCACGACCGCAGGCACCGTGACGGTGACCACATCCGTCAGGTCGGTGTCCGTGACTGAGAGCGTGCCACCGGCCGTCAACGCGGCATTCGTCTCCGTCAACGACGCCGAGGCGGAGTCGCCGGAGCCGACCGTGATCGTCGGGGTCTCGTTGACGTCCGTCACCGAGATCGTGAACTGCTTCTCGAACGCGGCGTTGCTCTGGTCGGTGGACCGTACGCGGATCGAGTAGGAGCTCTTGGTCTCGAAGTCGAACGACGCGTTCGTTCGCAGTTGGCCGCCGACGATCTGGAACGAGGCGTTGTCGGTGTCGCCCGTTCCGGAGACGAGCGAATAGGTGAACG
>CAIWAH010000117.1 GCA_903910585.1 uncultured Verrucomicrobiota bacterium | reverse complement strand
TTTCGCCTACGTCACGCCCAACGCACCGCACGATCCGTTCGTGAGTCCAGGCGAGGAATGGGTGGCCCCGTATCGCGAGCGCGGACTTCCCGCCTACGCGGTGAACTACTACGCGATGATCGCCCATTTCGACGCCGCCTTTGGGCGGCTGCTGGCCCGGTTGGAGGAACGGGGCCTGGCGACCAACACGCTCGTGATCTTTCTCACCGACAATGGCCACTCCGTGGGCGAGGTCTTCAACGCGGGCATGCGGGGCATGAAGGGCACTCCCTACGAGGGCGGCACGCGGGTGCCGTCGTTCTGGCGTTGGCCGGGCCGGATCGCTGCCGGTGAGGATTGCGGCGCGCTCACCGCGCACGTGGACATATTTGCCACGCTCGCCGAACTCGCCGGCGCCGACCTGCGTCCCCATGCCGGACAGGTCGAAGGCCGCAGCCTGCTGCCGTTGCTGGAGGATCCGGCTGCCGCTTGGGCGGATCGCCTCATTGTGACGCATCAGGGCCGGTGGGAAGCCGGGGAATCCGCCGCCGCCAAGTATCGTTCCTGCGCCATCCGCGACTCCCGCTACAAGCTGGTGAACGGAGCCGAGCTCTACGACCTTCAGTCCGATCCCGGTGAAACCCGTGATCTGCGGGCCGAACTGCCCTTGGTCGCCGGACGCCTGCGGGCCGCCTTCGATGCGTGGTGGGCTGACGTGCTGCCGGCCACCGTGGCGAACGAAGCGGCGCTCGGGCCGTATCAGAACCCTTTCGCCGAGCGTTACTGGCGGCAGTTCGGCGACGAGCGGACCCAGGCGCAGGTGGACCGCATGAACCCCGTGTGGAAATTCGTCCGTCCCCGGCCGAACTTCTGAGTTCCCCGTCGCCGGGCGGTGGCCAGGGCAGGCCGGGAGCGGGGATTGTGGCAGCCTGCCTGGCGGCGGCCGGAGTGGCACTGGAACCTGCCGGCCACATTCCAGTGTTGTGGGCGGCGGGCTTCCGGGCAGCGTGCCGGCAGAACCCGAAAGAAGGAGATGCAAAACATGATCATCCCGCCGACCTGGAACCTGCCGGAAGTCCTCCGGGCCCGCCTGGGCCAGTCCACCTACGGCCGCCAACGCGCCCTGATCGAGGAGGGGCACCTGCTGCTGGTGCTCCACCGCCCGCCCGGTCCGGACGACGCCCGCCGCGACGGCGTGCTGTTCTGGCGACCGCCGGGCGGCGAATGGCAGTTCAGCCGCGGCGGTCCCGGTCCCGGCGGGCTCAAGCGGCAGTTGCAGACCTATGCCGAACTGGAGGCGAAGCTCGTTGCAGACTACGAGGCGGCGGATTCCACGACCGCCCTGTTCAGCCTCATCGAGACGCTGACGCCGCTGGTCCGTTCCGCGCGCAACCAGCACGCGGCGCTACAGGCCGCCCGCGAGGCCTTCAAGGGCGACGCGCTGCTGGTCGAGCTGCGGGACCAGGCCTACGAAATCGAGCGCAACCTCGACCTGCTGCTCGAGGATGCCCGCAACGCGCTGAACTACCGCACGGCCCGCGACGGCGAGGAACAGGCCCGCCTCGGCCGCGAGGCGCTCCGGGCCAGCCACCGGCTGAATGTGGTCGCCGCCCTGACGTTGCCGCTGACGGCCGTGACCAGCGTGTTCGGCATGAATGTCGCCCACGGGCTGCCGCTTTCCGGGCCGGTGATCTTCTGGTCTGTCTTCGGCGCGGGACTCGGCCTGGGGGTGCTTATGAAGGCCTGGGTGCTGGCACGGGAACCCGCAGCCCCGTTGTCGGCGGGCAAACCGCCGGTCAGTGCGTGAAATGTGCGTGCAGAAGCCGGCTGCTGCTTCAACCTTGCGTCCGAGAATCCCATGAGAGTCGCCTGTCTGCTTGCCGCCGTGGCCGTCTCGACGGCCCTTGCCGAAAACTGGCCCCAGTTCCGCGGCCCGACCGCCCAGGGGCTGTCCGCTGAGACCAAGGTCCCGCTGAATTGGAGCGCGACCGACAACCTCGCGTGGAAAACGCCGATCCCGGGCGAGTCGTGGTCGTCGCCGATTGTCTGGGGCAATCACGTCTTCGTGACCACGGCGACCGAGAATGGCCAGTCGTGCCGCGTGCTCGCGCTGGACCGCAAGTCCGGGAAGATCCGCTGGGATCGCGAGGTCTTCCGGCAGGAGACGCGCCGCAAGGAGGGCCGCAACAGTTACGCGACGCCGACACCGGCGACCGACGGCAAGCGGGTTTACGCGTGCTTCGGCGACGGCAGCTTCGCCGCCCTCAACTTCAAAGGCGAAGTCCAGTGGGTGAACCGCGACCACAGGTTCTACAGCCAGCACGGTCTCGGCACCGCGCCGATCCTGCACGACGGCCTGCTCATCATGGCGCGCGACGGCTCCAGCGACGGCGAGGACAAGAAGGTCGGCTGGCAGACCCCGTGGGACCGATCCTACGTCGTCGCCCTCGATGCCAAGACCGGCCGGGAACGGTGGAAGACCCCACGGGGCAAATCGCGCATCTCGCACGGCGCACCGGCGATCTGGAACGCGCCCGGCGGTCCGCAGGTCATCACCGAGGCCGGCGACGTGGTGCAGGGCATGGAGCTGAAGTCCGGCGCGCTGCGCTGGACGAGTCTCGTGACCGGCGAAGGCAAAGTTCCCTCGATGGTCTTGGCCGACGGGTTGGCGATCACGGCCGGCGGCTGGGGTGGCAAGGAGACGATCAAGGCTTTCCGGCTCGGCGGCGAAGGCGACCTCAAGGAATCGAACCTCGTCTGGGAGCAGAAGAAGGGCATGCCCAAGGTGCCCTCGATGATCTACGTGAAGCACCACCTGTTCGCGATCACCGATGGCGGCGTGGCCTCCTGTCTCAAGGCCGACACCGGCGAACAGGTCTGGCAGGAACGCATCGGCGGCAACTTCTCGGCGTCCCCGGTCGCCGCCGCCGGGCGCATCTATCTCGTCGCGGACAACGGCGACACGACCGTCATCGCCGCGGCGCCGGAGTTCAAGGTGCTGGCAAAGAATCCGCTCGGCGCGGGCAAGGTGCAGGCGTCGCCCGCGATTTCGCAGGGACAGTTCCTCCTGCGCACGGACACGGATCTCTGGTGCTTCGGTCACAAATGAAGACTTCACGCGTTGCGCGCGTTGGCCTCGTGCTGGTCCTCGCGCTGATGTTCACCGGCTGCGTCAGCCCGCGATCGGCTGCGGAAGGCAACCGCGCCGTGGTGCGGCGATACTTCGACCGCTGGGCCAACCACGCGGACACCGCGGTGGCCGATCAGCTGATGGTGCCCGACCTGGAGCTGATCAACCCGCCCGGCCGGGTGACCAGCCTCGCGGACTACAAGCGAAGCATGGTCGGCTTTCACGAGGCCTTCCCCGACCTGCGTTTCGAGGTGGAGGAACTGATCGCCGAGGGTGACCGGGTGGTGGCCCGCTGGACCTTTCGCGGCACGAACCGCGGGGTGTTCCAAGGCCAGCCGCCCACCGGACGCACGGTGGTGTTCACCGGCACCAGCACCTTCCGGTTGCAGGACGGACGGATTCACCAGATCTGGGTCAACATGGACCGCCATGGCCTGTTGCAGCAACTGGGCTTGCTCCCGCCACCGGCCCGATGAGCCTCGCCGCCCTTCACAGCCACGCCCAACCCTTCGCAGATGAAATCCGCTCCCGCTGAACTCTCCCGCCGGGAGGCAATCAAGACCGCCGCCGTCACTGTCGCCGGCGCCACCTCGGCCTCCCTACCCGCGTTGGCCCAGTTGCCGCAGTCCGCGGCCGAACCCGACTTTCGCATCCGTCATGGCCGCATCCGGCAGTCCATCATGGGGTGGACTTTCAATCCGATGCCCACGCCGGAACTCGCGCGGCTGTGCAAGGACATCGGCCTGGTGGCCATGGAAGGCGTCGGCCGGGAGCATTATCCGCTGATCCGCGAGCTGGGCCTGGAAATCTCGCTCGGCAGCAGCCACGGCTTCGCGAAAGGCCCCACCAGCCGGGCGCATCATGCGGAAGTCATCCGCGAACTGCGCGAAGGCATCGACGTCGCGGTGAAGTTCGGCTGCAAGAAGGTCATCACCTTCACCGGCATGAAAGAGGCCGGCCTGAGTGAGGCCGAGATGACCGACAACTGCCTGGCCGCATGGAAGCAGGTCATCGGCTACGCCGAGGAGAAGGGCGTCACTCTCTGTCTCGAACACCTGAACAGCCGCGACAACACGCACCCGATGAAGGGGCACCCCGGCTATTTCGGCGACCATGTGGACTTCTGCGCCGAACTCGTGCGGCGGATGAACTCGCCGCAGTTTCGGCTGCTGTTCGATATCTATCACGTCGCGATCATGGACGGCGACGTGATCCGCCGTCTGCGTCAGCACAAGGACATCATCGGGCACATCCATACCGCCGGCGTGCCCGGCCGCGGTGAACTCGATGACACGCAGGAAGTGAACTACCCGGCCGTGATGCGCGCGCTGCTGGAGATCGGCTACACCGGCTACGTCGCGCAGGAATTCATCCCCACCTGGCCGGACCGGGTGCTGGCCCTCCGCCACGCCGCCAAGGTGTGCGACGTGTGAGCCGGGCCCGCAATGCGGGCTTCACCCAAGCAAAACGCCCCGGTGTTGGCCGGGGCGTTCGGTGTCGCGGGAAACCGGATTACTTCAGCAATTCCTCGGCGATCTGCACGGCGTTGAGCGCAGCGCCCTTGAGCAGCTGGTCGCCGGCCACCCAGAAGCAGAGGCCGTTGTCCAAGGCGCAGTCGAGGCGCAGCCGGCCCACGGCGCAGTTGTATTTGCCGGAGACGTCGAGCGGCATCGGATAGCGCTTGTTGGCGGGATCATCCACCACGTCGAGTCCCGGGGCCTGAGCCAGCGCGGCGCGGGCGGCTGCCAGCGAAACCGGCCGGCTGAACTCGGCGCTTACGGCCACCGAGTGGGCGCGGAACACTGGCACGCGCACGCAGGTCACGGAGGCGCGGAAGCCCGGGTGATGCATGATCTTCCGGCCCTCGTTCTCCATCTTCATCTCCTCCTTGGTGTAGCCGGTGTCGAGGAACGAATCCACCTGCGGCAGCACGTTGAAGGCGATCTGGTGCGGATAGACGCTCGGGGCCGAATCCAGCCGGGCGGCATCCCACGCGCGGTTCTGGCCCGCCCATTCGCGGTTCTGCCGGGCGAGTTCCTCGATCGCGGCGGCGCCGGTGCCGGACACGGCCTGATAGCTGGAGGCGAACACCCGGGTCACGCCGAACGCCTGGTGCAGCGGATACAGCGCCATCAGCGTGATCGCGGTGGTGCAGTTCGGGTTGGCGATGATGCCCTGGTGCGACTTCACGTCGGCGCCGTTCACCTCGGGGACGACCAGCGGCACCTTGGGGTCCATCCGGAAGGCGCTGGAGTTGTCCACCACCACGCAGCCCGCGGCGGCGGCGATCGGGGCGAACTCCTTGGAGATGCTGCCGCCGGCGCTGAACAGGGCGATGTCGATGCCCTGGAAGGAATCCTTGGTCAGCTCCTGCACGGTGACGTCGGTGCCCTTGAACTTCAGCTTCTTGCCCGCGGAACGGGCGGAAGCGAGCAGCGTGAGCTTCCCGACCGGGAAGTTCCGCTTTTCCAAGGTTTCGATCATCTCGACCCCGACGGCGCCAGTAGCGCCGACGACGGCCACGTGCGGAGTGCGATTCATAAGGGGCGGCGAGCCTAGGAACCGCCCGGGGCGTGTCGAGGGGAAGTTTTTGGGCCAAAAATCCGCGAATGGCGCCCGCGCGGTCCGGCCCGCGGCGGCCGGGTCAGCCGGGCCAGGCTCCCACGGCCCCCTTGCCGGGTGCCTTGGCGATGGGCTCCGGAGTCGGATCGCTGAGGGCCAGGAGCACGGCCTCGGCCCGTTTCGGTTCGCCGTCCGCGAGGTGCTTCATCGCCTTCCGGAAGGCGTCGAGGCGGAAGTCGGCCTCACCGGCGCCGCGGTCCACCCGGTCGAGGAACGCCGCGAGCTCGATGAGCTTGCAGCGGGCGTCCATGAAGTAGAGGTCGAGCACTTGCTGGCGCGTCATAGGCGAAGGATGTGACTGCGGGAACGTGGCCCGCTTCCGGTCCGGGCTCAAGCATGACGGTTGGTTCGGGGCCGCCGTTGACGTGTCCCGCGACGCCTGTTTGCCTCGCCGGGTGTTTCGCGCTTTCCCCCGGTTCGCTCTCGCGGTCGCCCTCGGCGGCGGCGGGCTGGCGGCCGGGCTGGAGTGGAGCCCGGGCGAGGGGTTTCGCAGCGCCCCGGTGCAGCCGATCGGGGCCGGCAAACCCGGCTTCACGCCCCTTGAACCGGCGGTTTCCGGGCTGAATTTTACCAATGTCCTCGCCGGGGATGCCTACCTGACCAATGCCGTCGCCCACAACGGCGCCGGAGTGGCCGTCGGCGATGTGGATGCCGATGGGTGGGCCGACATTTACCTGTGCAGCCTGCAGGGACCGAACCGCCTGTTCCGCAATCTGGGCGGCTGGAAGTTCGCGGAAATGCCGCTCGCGGAGGCGGCCTGCGCCGACCAGTTCTCGACCGGGGCCGCCCTGGCGGATGTGGACGGCGATGGCGACCTCGACCTGCTGGTGAACGGCATCGCGGCCGGCACGCGCCTGTTCCTGAACGATGGCGGGGGCCGGTTCTCCGTCGCCGCGGACACCGGACTTTCCCGGACCGCGTCCGCCACGTCGCTGGCGCTGGCGGATGTGGATGGCGACGGCGACCTCGACCTGTATTGCCCGCATTTCATCGACGTGATGATGCTGTCGGACCCGACCACGAAGTTCGCCCTGGCGCGGCAGGGCGACCAGTGGGTCGTGGCTAAGGTCAACGGCGAGTCCGCGCGGTCACCGCGCTGGAAAGGGCGTTTCGAGGCGCTGCCGGACGGGCGGGTCCGCGAGCTGCCCGAGGTCCACGGATTCTATCGCAATGAAGGGGGCGGCCGCTTTCGGGCCATCGAAAACGAGCCCGGCACCTACGAGGACGAAACCGGTAAACCGATTCCGCCGTTCCGCGACTGGGGGCTGGCCGCGATGTTCCGCGACCTGAACGGCGACGGCCGGCCGGATCTGTATGTCTGCAACGACAACACCTCGCCCGACCGCATCTGGATCAACCGGGGCGACGGACATTTTCGGGCGCTGGACACGGGCTCGCTCCGCCACACCAGCCGGTCGGCGATGGGTGTCGATTTCGGCGACCTGAACCGCGACGGGCGGGACGATTTCTTCGTCGTGGACATGCTGGCCCGGGATCATTCCAAGCGGCTGACCCAGCTGATGCGGGACCGGCCGGTGCTCACGGACAGCGAGCGGATCACCGAACGCCCGCAGTTCAACCGCAACACGCTCTACTTCGGCCAGCCGGACGGTTCCTACCTCGAGACCGCCCTGATGGCCGGCCTGGCGGCGACGGATTGGACGTGGACGGCGCTGTTCCTCGACGTGGACCTCGACGGCTTCGAGGACATCCTGGTGACCAACGGCTTTGAGTTCGACGTGATGGACGAGGACAGCCATGCGGTCATCAAGGATGGCCGCCGCAAGCTGACGGAGTCGCAGCTCCGGCGTTCCATGCAGTTTCGTCCGCGCTGGCGCACGCCGAACGCCGCGTTCCGCAATCGCGGCGACGGTTCCTTCACGCCGATGGCGGAAGCCTGGGGCTTCGGCCATGTCGGCATCTCGTATGGTGCCGCCGCGGGCGACCTCGACAACGACGGCGATCTCGATCTCGTCGTCAATCATCTCAACGAACCGGCGGGCCTCTACCGCAATGACGGACCCGGCGGGCGGGTCCAGGTGCGGCTGAAGGGAGCCGCACCGAACACCGCCGGCGTCGGGGCCAAGCTGCGCCTGGTCGGCCCGGACCTGACCCAGTCGCAGGACATCATCTCCGGGGGCCGTTATCTCTCTTGCGATCAGGCCGTGCGCACGTTTGCGGCTTCGGCCGGCCGGCCGTTACGGCTCGAAGTTCGCTGGCTGAGCGGACGCCAAAGTGTGCTCACCAATGTGGAGCCGGACCGGATTTACGAGGTGAGCGAACCCGTGACGGGCCCGGTTGCGACCGTGACCCCGTCCAAACCGGAGCCGCTGTTCACCGAGGTCAGCAGCCAGTTGGGACATGTGCACGCGGAGGAGCCCTTCGACGACTGGTCGCGGCAGGCCATGCTGCCCAAGCGCCTGAGCCGGCTAGGACCGGGCGTGGCGTGGTTCGACGTGGACGGCGATGGCTGGGAAGACCTGCTCATCGGCGCCGGCAAGGGCGGTTCCCTGGCGATTTTTCGCAACGAACAGGGCCAGGCCTTCAAGCCGATGGAAGGCCCGGTGCCGGCCCCGGGGGATTTGGCGGGAATCGTGGGCTGGCCCGACGGTCAGGGCGGCCGCCGGGTTTTGGCCGCGGTCGCGAACTACGAACGGATGCCGGACGGGGAATCGGAATTGCAGGTGATCTCCCCGGCGCAGCCCGGCTCGCCAACGCGCTTCGCGGCCGGAACCGCCTCGCTTGGTGCCTTGGCTTTGGGGGACGTGGATGGGGACGGTGATCTGGATGCGTTTGTCGGCGGCCGTTTTCGGCCGGGCCGTTATCCCGAGCCGGTCAGTTCGGCGATTTGGCTGAACGATGGGGCCAAGCTGGTGCCCAGCGCGGAAGCGAGCGGGCCGTTCAAGGATCTGGGGCTGGCGAATGGGGCGACGTTCGCGGACCTCGACGGCGACGGAAACGCCGAGTTGGTGGTCGCGCTGGAATGGGGGCCGGTGCGGGTGTTCCGGGCTGACAAGGGACGCTTTCAGGACGTGACCACAGCGTGGGGACTGGACGGTTTCACCGGCTGGTGGACCGGTGTGGCGGCCGGGGACTTTGACGGCGACGGGCGGCTGGACTTGGTCGCCGGGAACTGGGGTCGGAACACCATTTACGAGCTGAACCAGCCAACGGCGTTCCGGGCGTGGTTCGGCGAATGGAACAGTGACGGCGTGGTGCAGCTCATTGAGTGCTGGTCGCGCGGCGAGGAGTGGTTTCCCGTCCGTGACCGGGCGTGGCTGGAGCGCGGCTTTCCCCGGCTGACGGATCAGTTCCCGACCCACGAGGCGTTTGCCCAGGCCGGCATGAAGTCGATTCTTGGCCCGCAATTTGGCCCGGCCCGATGGGTCGAGGCGGGGCGGATGGAATCCACGTTGTTCCTGAACCGCGGCGGGCGGTTTGAGGCCCGGTCCTTGCCGGTCGCTGCGCAGGTTGCCCCGGTCTTTTCGGTCAACGTCGGTGATCTCGACGGCGACGGTGCCGAAGATCTGTTCTGCGCGCAGAACTTTTTCGGCACGGCCACCGACATGACCCGCGACGACAATGGGCGGGGCCTCTGGTTGCGTGGGCGTGGCGACGGTGAGTTTACGGCGCTCGGCAGCGAAGTCACTGGGGTGGATATTCTGGGAGAACAGCGCGGGGCGGCGCTGGCGGACTTCAACCACGATGGGCGCCTCGATCTCGCCGTGTCCCAGAACGGGGCGGCGACTCGCCTGTATGCCAACCGGCGTGGTCAACCGGGATTGCGGGTGACGCTGGTGGGTCCGCCGGGAAATCCTGAAGGCATCGGGGCGCAGATGCGGATCCGGTATGCCGGCGGGCGGCCGGGGCCGGTGCGGTCGGTGAGTGCCGGGAGCGGGTATTGGTCGCAGGATGCCGCCACGCAAGTGCTGGGCTTGGCCGGTGCGCCCGTGGCAGTGTGGGTCCGGTGGCCGGGCGGCCGGGAACAGTCGGTGCCGGTGGCCGGTGAACAACGGGAACTGCGGATCGAATTCAAACCATGAGCCGGGGCAACGTGATGAAACGGGTGGGCGGGGGCTTGGCGGTCGCTTTGGCCGCCTGGGTCGGGTGCAAGCCCACGCCAACGACGCCGAAGTCCGTGGAACTGGTGCCACTGACCAATATGGTTCCGATCCGCGCCGGGACCTTCCAGCGCATCAAGTTCCCGGTGACGCTGACCCGCGATTTCTGGATTGGGAAATTCGAGGTCACGCAGGGGGAGTTCCTTTCGATCATGGGCCGGAATCCCAGCCACTTCACGAACGGACTCGATCATCCGGTGGAAAAGGTCTCCTTCCTGGAGGCCAGCAATTACTGCGCGGCCGTCACGCAGCGTGAACGGACTGCCGGACGCCTGCCGGACGGATTCGTCTATCGGCTGCCCTACGAGTCGGAGTGGGAATACGCGTGCCGGGCAGGATCTTCGGCGGCCTTCGGCTTTGGCGATTCCGCCGACGCGGCGGGCGACTTTGCGTGGACGGGGGAGAACGCCGAGCAGAGGACCCATGCCGTCGGGCAAAAGCAGCCCAATGCGTGGGGCCTCCACGACACCCATGGCAATGTCTGGGAATGGTGCCTGGACTGGTTCGCTCCCTATCCTGCGGCCCCGTTGACCGACCCGACCGGCCCGGTCAGCGGCAAATACAAGCTCTTCAAGGGCGGCGGCTGGAACCAGGACGCCCAGTTCGGCAAGGCTTCCAGCCGGTTCATGATGTCGCCCTCCAACGGCATCCACTTCGTGGGCTTTCGCATCGTGCTGGCCCAGCCCGGGTTGGGCGAAGGTCGCTGACCGCTGGGGCGAGCTGCGGGCAGGCTGGGGTCAGTTGCATTTTTTTTGGGCAGTTGGCCAAATTAGGCTTGTGAATTCCGTGTAACAGCGGGAAACAGTCCATGGAAATTGTCCCCGGAAGAGCTTCAGAGGCTCTTCCTTCCATTGAATCAACATGAAGCAATCCCTACCCAAAACACTGGCCGCGATGGCCCTGTGCGTTTGCGGGCTGACTGCGCTCGCAAAGAACGACATAGAACCCGGCAAGGAGTTCTACACGGTGATCCAAGCTCCCAAGTCGATTGTCCTCGATGGCGACTTGGCGGAGTGGTCCGGCGTCCCGATTCTCGCCGACCCCAAATTTGCGGTGCCCAAGGGTTCGGGCGCGACCGCAGAAAACCCCAACTACGTCCTGTTTGAGCCGTATGCGGGTGGCACCTGGAGCGGTCCGGACGACCAGACCTCGGCCGTGCAGGTCGTTTACGATGCCGACAACGTGTATTTCGGCTTCGTCGTGACCGACGATTATCACGAGAACGCCGCCAACAGCGCGTGGAACGGCGACTCCATCCAGCTGATGATCGCCAGCGGCGACCGCACCCAGCAGGTCGCCCTCTACAACTACGCGTTGGGTGGAGTGGAAGGCGCCACTGGCGACGTGGTCATCATGCACGAGGCCGGCCCGGGCGGAACCGAAGAGTGCAACTGCGCCACCGAGGCCGTCATCAAGCGGGATGAGGTCAAAAAGAAGACCACTTACGAGATCAAGCTGCCCAAGGCGGCCCTCGGTCTGACCTCCCTCCGTGGTGGTCCCAAGTTCGGTCTCGGCATGGCGATCAACGACGGTGACAGCGGTCCCGGACAGGCCGGCCAAAAGGGCTGGGGCGGTCTCGGCGCGCACTCCATCGTCTTCGGCAAGACGCCGGGCGAAACGGCCGAAATCACTCTGGCCAAGGGCAACGACATCGAGCCGGGCAAGGAATACTACACCGCCCTGAAGACCACCCAGACCATCACGCTGGACGGCAACCTCGGCGAATGGAGCGGCGCTCCCGTGCTGGCTGACCCGAAGTTTGCGGTGCCCAAGGGCTCCGGCTCCAACCCCAACGTGGCCAACCCCAATTACGTGCTGTTTGAGCCGTATGCGGGTGGCACCTGGAGCGGTCCGGATGACCAGACTTCGGCCGTGCAGGTCGTTTACGATGCCGACAACGTCTATTTCGGCTTCGTCGTGACCGACGATTATCACGAGAACGCCGCCAACAGCGCGTGGAACGGCGACTCCATCCAGCTCATGATCGCCAGTGCCGACCGCACTCAGCAAGTCGCCCTCTACAACTACGCCCTCGGCGGAGTGGAAGGCGCCACCGGCGACGTGGTCATCATGCACGAGGCCGGCCCCGGCGGTTCCGGCGACTGCAACTGCGCCACCGAAGCCGTCGTCACCCGTGACTCGGCCGCCAAGAAGACCCGTTATGAGATCAAGCTGCCGGCGGCTTCACTCGGCCTGACCCCGCCGCTCACGACGGGCATGAAGTTCGGTCTCGGCATGGCGATCAACGACGGTGACAGCGGTCCCGGACAGGCCGGCCAAAAGGGCTGGGGCGGTCTCGGCGCGCACTCCATCGTCTTCGGCAAGACGCCGGGTGAGACGGCTGAGGTGACCCTCGGCACCACGGTGACCGGCTCGGACAAGATCTTCCTGTCCGCCGTGAATCCGGGCCTCGCCCTGTTCACCTTCCGTGCGACCGACAAGGGCACTTCCATCGTGGATCCCGCGAACACCACGCTGTCCATCAACGGCCAGGTCAGGACCCTGACCTCGAAGAAGACGGACGACGCCACGGACTTCACGTGGACGGCCGGCGCCGCGCTCGCGCTCGGAGCCACCCACACCTACGTCATCACCGCCAAGGACACCTTGGGCAACGTGGTGACCGACCAGGGCACCTTCAAGGTGAACCCCCTCAAGATCGGCCTGAACTTCGGTGCGGACGAACCGGTGTCCGCCGATCCGGCCGGTTCCGCACTGGCGGCCGACGCGGTGGCCGGTGTCCCGGCGGTGGCGCAGTCCAACTGGAACAACCTCTCCGGCTTCGCCAATCCGACGGATGCCGACAACCTTCCGGTCTCCCCCGCGATCAAGACGGATACGGCCGCGCCGGTTTCCGTGACGGTCTTCTGGGAAGCCAACAACACCTGGGCCAGCACCGGTGACGGCGAGGAGAACAATGGCTTCGCCGATGCCGACCGCACCCTGATGAGCGGCTATCTCGACACCACCGACACCACCACCACCAAGGTCACGATTGGCAACATTCCTGACGCGCTGACCGCCGGCGGCTATGACGTTTATGTCTACGCCCTTGGCGGCGTCGGCGGCCGTGGCGGCGGTTACCGGGTGGTTGATTCCAACGGGGGCGTCCTGAAGCCCTACGTGAAGGCCAAGTCGCCGACCAATCCCTCGACCTACGTCGAGGCAGTGGCTGCGGCGACCCACTCGACCGGAACCTACATCGTGTTCTCCGGACTGAAGGCCGGCGCGATCACGGTGGAGGCGACTGCGGCCGCGCCGAATGGCACGGGCAGCCCCGGCCGTGCGCCGATCAACGCGATCCAGCTTGTCCCGACCCCGGCTCCGGCCGGTCCGACGGTCTCCACCACGCCGCCTTCCGGCCTCGGTGGCAGCCAGCTGTCCAACGTGGTTGTGGACGCCACGGGCAAGACGATCACGGCTGATCTCCCGGCCACCGGTGCGAGCGGCTTCCTCACCATCACCCCGGCCGTCACGATCAAGAGCGTGAAGGTCGAAGGTGGCAAGCTGGTCATCCAATACGAATGAGCCAGCAGGTGATCTGAATCACCGCCTATCGAACGGGGCCGGACGCAAGTCCGGCCCCTTTTGTTTTGGTGGGGCAGTTGAATTGTCCGGGCGCTGTCCGCACGCTGCCGCGGTGAAGTCCTCCCGGGTCGCCGTTGCTGTCACCGTGGCGTTGACCGGCTCGGTCGCGGCAGAATGGGACAACTTCAGCGACACCTGGGTCGCCACCGATTCGTTGGGCCGGTCCATGTCCACGTTTGCCCAAACCGGGCCACCCCGGCCGGCGAGGTCCGTGGGGCTGTTCTATTTCCTGTGGCACGGCGCGCACGTTCAGGGCGGGCCTTACGACGTCACCAGGATCCTCGCGCAGAATCCGCAGGCCATGTCGCAACCGGACAGCCCACTGTGGGGGCCGCTGCATGCCCCGCACCATTGGGGCGAATCCATCTTCGGCTACTACCGGACCGCCGATGCGGGCGTCCTACGCAAGCACGCGCAAATGCTGGGCGACGCGGGCGTGGATGTCGTGATCTTCGACGTCACCAACCAGGTGACTTACCGCGACGATTACTTCGCCCTGCTCCGGGAGTGGAGCGCCTTCCGCCAACTCGGGAACCGCACGCCGCAGGTCGCCTTTCTCACGCCGTTCTGGGATCCGCCCAAGGTCGTGCGCGAGCTCTGGCGCGATCTGTATTCCACCGGCCAGTTCCGGGAGCTTTGGTTCGAGTGGGAAGGCAAGCCGCTGATCCTCGCTGATCCCGCCCTGCTGCTCCTGCGCGAGGAATCCGCCGCACAGGATCATCCGGCCGAACTGAAGCCGGGGCATGTGCTGGGCCAGACGTTTGAAACGGAACGGACGCTCCATTCCGTCGGTGGCCGTTTTCCGACCTGGGGCACCACCCGCTCCGCGGTCACGCTGACGCTCCGCCGCGCCGGTCCCGACGGATCTGTGGTCGCGCGTGAGCGTTTTGCCCAAGTGCACGACAATGCCTGGCTCCAGCTGAAGTTGGCGACGCCCCTGCCGCCCGGGACGTATGTGCTTGAGGCCGGGGAGCCGGAGGGGCGCATCGGTTGGTGGAGTCATGGACCGGATTCGTTTGCCGCAGGACACGCCACGACGGATGGCGCGGCGGTTTCCGGGGATCGCACGTTGCGCCTGCTCTGGTCCGATGCGGAAACAGACTCCATCCGCGATTTCTTCACGTTTCGAAAACCTCAGCCCGACTATTTCCAGGGGCCGACCCAGCCGGACATGTGGAGCTGGCTGGAGGTCGCGCCCCAGCACGTTTTCCGCAATGCCCGCGGGGAAGAGGAACAGATGTCCGTGGGCGTGGCCCAGAACGCGGTGAACGGCCGGCTGGGTTCCATGAGCGAACCCGGGGCCCTCGGCCGCAGCTTTCACGATGGCAAAACGGGGGCCGGGGCCGGGGCCGTCCGCTGGGGGCTGAACTTTGCCGAGCAATGGGCCAGTGCGTTGCGGGAGGATCCCCGCTTCGTCTTCGTGACCGGCTGGAACGAGTGGATCATGGGCCGGTTCAACGAGTTCAACGGCGTGAAGCTGCCGGTCATGTTCGTGGACCAGTTTGACCAGGAGCACAGCCGCGATCTGGAGCCCATGCGGGGCGGCCACGGCGATGATTACTTCTGCCAGTTCGTGGATTACGTCCGCCGCTACAAAGGCACCCGGCCGTTGCCGCCGCTGCGGTCGCGGCCGGTGAAGATGGATGGTTCCTTCGCGGACTGGGTTCCGGTGGAACCCGAATTCCGTGACACCGTTGGCGATCCCGTGCGGCGTCAGCACATGGGCTGGGACCCCAAGGTCCTCTACACGAACTCCACCGGCCGCAACGATCTCGTCGCCGCCAAGACCAGCTGGACGCGGCGCGAGGCCGCGTTCTACCTCCGCACCCGCGAACCGCTGTCGTCGCCGGAAGGTTCCGACTGGATGCTGCTGTTCCTCGACACGGACGCCGATGCCCGCACCGGCTGGCTGGGCTACGACGCGGTGGTCAATCGCGCCCGGCCGGATGCCCGCACCGCTTCGGTGGAACGCAATGTCGGTGGCCGCTACGAATGGGCTCCGGCCGGTGTCGCGGAACTGCGCCTCGGCCCGAGCGAACTCGAACTGTCCGTTCCCTGGAAAACGCTCGGGCTCCGTCAGGCGCCGGCCCGGCTGGACTTCAAGTGGGCCGATCACCCGCGGCCGACCGGCGAGTGGAGCGACTTCACGTTGAACGGCGATGCGGCTCCGAACGACCGGTTCAACTTCCGCGCGGAACCGGCTCAGCCCTGACGGCGGCCGTCCGGCGGATCATGCCGTGGGCGGCAGCCGCAGGGCCGTGGCGGCCGGCTCGATCTCCGCCAGCGGCCGGGTGTCCGAGGCGGCCCCAAGCTTCACGAGCTTTTCAC
>CAIWAH010000116.1 GCA_903910585.1 uncultured Verrucomicrobiota bacterium | reverse complement strand
GCGATGTTCTTGCGGACGTGACCGTCCGCGCTCCGTTGCCCCGGGGCAGGCTGGCAGCCTGCCCTACGTCGGGGCGTCGTGTTGCCCAGTTCCGCGCCCTTCGCCTTTCACCATTCATCGTTCTGGCGCTGTTGCTCGGCTGCAGGCCGGACACCGTATCCAACGTCTCCACCCCGCTCGACTCGAAGCTCTTCTCGGCCGTGCAGGTCATCGGCTCGCGCGGGGTAGCGCCGGGGCAGTTCAACAAGCCACGCTCCCTCACCTGCGACCGCGACGACAACCTCTACGTCGCCGACATCACCGGCCGCATCCAGAAGTTCGGCCCCGACGGACGCTTCCTGCTCCAGTGGCAGATGCCACAGACCGACCTCGGCAAACCCAAGGGCATGGGCCTCGACAACGAGGGAAACATCCTCGTGATCGAGCCGCACTACATGCGGGTGAACCACTTCACGACCGGCGGTGAACTGGTGCGGCAATGGGGCGTCAAGGGCACGAATGCCGGCGAGTTCATCCTGCCGCGCGGGGTGGCGCAAAACGCGCATGGTGAGTTCTACCTGAGCGAATACACGCTGGTGGACCGCGTGCAGCGGTTCACCGTAGGGCAGGTTGCCAGCCTGCCCGCGGGATGCGTTCCAGCGCATTCATTTCGCACCAATGAACCGGGCAGGCTAGCAGCCTGCCCTACTTCGGTCTGGGGCAGCCCCGGCAACGGCCCCGGCCAGTTCAGCCGCGCCGAGGGGCTGTGCATCGGTCAGCGCGACGAGGTGTTGGTGGCTGACTCATGCAACCACCGCGTGCAGGTGTTCGACCGCGAGGGTAAGTTCTTGCGGGCGCTCGGCCGGCCGGGCTCCAACCCGGGCGAATTCAGCTACCCCTACGACGTGCGCGTGGACCCCGCCGGCAACCAGTTCATCTGCGAATTCGGCAACAGCCGGATCACGGTGCTCGACGCGCGGGACCAAGTGGTCGAGATCATCGGCAACGCTGGCGGCGCGCCCGGCAAGTTCGCGAACCCGTGGGCGATCTGCTTCGACTCCAAGGGCAACCTCTACGTCGCCGACTCGCAGAATCACCGGGTGCAGAAGCTGGTGCGGAAGGCGGTGAAATGACGGATTCACGACGACTGTATTGGGCGCGGGTCTGCCTCTACTCGACCTGGGTGTTCGTAATCCTCAGCGGGATGATCCTGTGCGCCTGTCCCGGAATTCCCGGCACCGGCCTCGGGTTGGCCATCGGTTCCGTTGTGCTGCGCCAAGGTCGGAATGTGCTCATGCCGTTGCTCGCCGTTCTGGTCACCGGAATCCTGACCATCGCCCACACACAGGAAAAAGTCCGAGAGAAGGGAATTCGCGCCAAGGTGGAGGCGCTCCAACGGCAAGCCACAACGAATTCGGCATCAGCCGGTCCAACTACGATGACCAACCGGAACCCATGACGCGGATTTCGCCAGGCGCCTGCTCCGCCTCCGGGACGCCCACCTCACCCCGGCCCTCTCCCCCCGCTTGGGCGGGCGGAGAGGGAGTCGTTAACGGCGCTCGGCGACTCCATCTGTCCCGCGCTTCGATTCAGCCAACCACCACGCTGTCCTCGTCGGTTTGGTGGGTGGAGTCCTCATTCCCCTGCGGGCAGCCCCCTCTCCACGGAGGAGAGGGATGGGGCGAGGGCGGGCCAACTTCCGCTCTCCCAGCCTTGCCGCGGGCGATGAACTTCGCAGAGTCCTCCCGCACTACGCCGCGATGAACTTCCAGTTCACCCATCCGCTCTGGCTCCTGCTGCTGCTCCCCGCGGCGGCGTGGACCGGCTGGCTGGCCTGGAAGTCCGATGCTTCGCTCACGTCTTGGCGGCGCTGGGCGTCTTCGGTGCTGCGTTTCGTCATCCTGCTGCTGCTCATCCTCGCCATCGCCGGCATCCAGTGGAAACGGCCGCAGGAGGGCATGAACGTCTTCTTCGTGCTCGACCGGTCGGACTCCATCCCGTCGGCCCAGCAGGAGCAGGCGCGTGAGACGGCGAACCTGTGGAGCAAGCGGAAGAAGGAGGCCGACAAGGCCGGCTTCCTGATCTTCGGCACCGACGCGGCGCTGGAGACCACCGCCACGTCCATCGCCGAGGCCGAGAAGATCCAGGCCGTCGTCGAAAGCCAGCGCACCGACATCGCGGGCGCCGTCCGGCTCGGCACGGCGGCATTTCCCGAGACCGGCCAGAAGAAGCTCGTCCTCTTTTCCGACGGCAACGAGAACATCGGCGACGCGATGTCCGCGATCGTGGCCGCCAAGCCCCTGGGCGTGACCCTCGACGTCGTGCCGCTCGGCACGTCCCGCAGCAGCGACGTGTCGGTGCAGAAACTGGGCCTGCCCGCGAACATCAAGAAGGGCCAGACGTTCGAGGCGAAGATCTTTGCCAACTCCGACAAGGCCCAGCCCGCGACCGTGCGGCTGTTCCGCAACGACCAGCTGCTCGGCGAACAGAAGGTCCAGCTCGATGCCGGCAAGAACCTCTTCAGCTTTCCGCAGACGCTCGAGGACCCCGGCTTCTACGGCTACAACGTCCAGGTCGAGGTCGCGGGCGACACGGTCGCGCAGAACAACCGCGCGAGCAGCTTCGTCAACGTCCGCGGCGATCCCCGCGTGCTCATCGTCAGCAGCGATCCCGAGGCCGACCGCACGCTCGCGGCCGCCCTGCGCAGCGCCAAGCTCGACGTGAAGGTCGTGGACGAGCGCAGCGCGCCGGGCACGCTCGGCGAGCTCCAGAGCTACGACGAAGTCATCCTGTGCAACGTGGCCGCCGGCGACCTCGGCCAGGACCGCATGCGGCTGCTCGAAAGCGCCGTGCGCGACTTCGGCATCGGCCTCGTGGCGGTGGGCGGCGACAACGCCTTCGCCGCCGGCGGTTACCGCAACACCCCGCTGGAGGCCGCCCTGCCGCTCGACATGGAACTGAGCTCCAAGAAGGTCCTGCCCAAGGGTGCGCTCGGACTCGTGATGCACGGCATGGAGTTCGCCAACGGCAACCAGGTCGCCCGCGACATCGCCATCGCCTCGCTCGACGCGCTCGGACCGCAGGACGAGATGGGCTGCTGGCTCTGGGACGGCACCACGCGGGCGCTCTTCGACCTCCAGGCCGTGGGCGACAAGAAGAAGCTCGCCTCCGCCCTCGCCGGCATGAACCAGGGCGACATGCCCGACTTCCAGGGGCCGATGGAAATGGCCTTCAAGGGGCTTCGCGATTCCGGCGCGAACCTCAAGCACCTCATCGTCTTCAGCGACGGCGATCCCGGGGCGCCCACCGACGCGCTGATGCGGGACATCGTCGGCGCCAAGATCACGATCACCACCGTGATGATCGGCGGCCACGTCGCGCCGGCCACGATGGAGCGCATGGCCGCGCAGGGGAACGGACGCTTCTACGACGTGAAGTCCGCGGCCCAGCTCCCGCAGATCTTCATCAAGGAAGCTGCGGTCATCCTCAAGTCGGCGATCTTCGAGGAACCCTTCAAGCCGCAGCTTGCCGTCAGCACGGAACTCGTCCGCGGCATCGGCGGCGCGGAACTGCCCCGGCTGCGCGGTTACGTGGCCACCTCGGCCAAGCCGCGTGCGGAGATCCCGCTGCTCAGCGAAAAGGGCGATCCGCTGCTCGCCCACTGGCAGTTTGGCCTGGGGCGTTCCGTGGCCTTCACCAGCGACGCCCGGCCCAAGTGGGCGCAGGACTGGCTCGGCTGGGGCAAGTATCAGCAGTTCTGGTCGCAGGTCGCCAACTGGGCGCTCCGGCGCGTGGACACCGCCGACTTCAACACCGAGGTCAGCGTCGAGAACGGCCAGGGCGTCATCTCCGTCGAGGCGCTGGATGCCGAGGGCAACTTCCGCAACTTCCTCACGCTCCAGACCGCGGTCGTCAGCCCCAAGGGCGAACGCGTGCTCGTGAACCTCGAACAGGCCGGCCCCGGCCGCTACGAGGCGAAGTTCCCCACCAAGGAAGTCGGCGCCTACCTGCTCAACCTCATGGAGGTGAAGGACGGCCAGCTCGTCGGCGCGCAGGTGCTCGGCGCCAGCGTGAACTACTCGCCCGAGTTCAACGCCACCGAGCCCAACCTCAACCTGCTCCAGCGCCTGGCCGAAGCCGGCGGCGGCAAGCTGCTCAATCCCGACCTCGACAACCCGTTCCTGCTCGGCCGCAAAAAGACGTTCCAGCCGCGCGACCTCTGGGAAGCCCTGCTCAAGTGGTTCATCGTGCTGTTCGTTCTCGATGTGGCCGTCCGCCGCGTGGACATCGACCGCGAGGAATGGGGCAAGTGGCTGGCCAAGCTGAAACGCCGGCTCGGCTTCGGCGACGCTGAACGCGCAACCGCCGCCCAGGAATCCCTCGGCTCGTTGCTCGCCACCAAGGAACGTGTCCGCGGCCAGAAAACCGCCGCCGGCAGCGGCGCGCCGGTGACCGCCCAGGCCAGCGCCGACCTCTTCAAGCCCAAGCAGGCGTCCGCATCGCCTGCGGCGCCGGGCGATGCGAGTGCGACTACGGAAGCCGCCGCTCCGGACACCACGCCGACCGCCGACCCGGCGAAACCGCAGGCCAACGCCACCAGCCGGCTACTGGAAGCGAAGCGCAGAGCGCAGAGGAAGAAGTAAATAACGAGAGTGTGTTTCCCAAACAGCGACGACATGGAAAAAGCAATCAAACGGGTATTCGTCACCCTGCTAGAGGCAGCGGGCGTTTGCCTTGTCTGGCTGTTTGTTGGCCCGTGCCCTTCCACTCACACAAGCGTCTGCGCCGTTTGTGGAATCAGAGCGGGCATCAACGAAATCCGTTTCGGATTCACCTCGATCCGGATTAACCAGGAGTTTCGGTTCGAGACCAATGCCGTGTCCGCCGCGCTTTTGCAGGATCCAACGCTCGCCGGCCACACCTACGAGTGGTTGTTTGCCTACGGAGGGCCGCCCGGAGTTTGTGCCATCGGGCCCGGACGACACTTGACGATACCCCTTCGCGATACCAACGCGGCAGCATTCGTCTCCCACCTCTTCACGGCGGGCGACAAGACGCGCTTGAATACCTGGCGCCGTCGACTGCTTGATCCCAAGCAAACCGAAGCAGCGCGTGGGGCAATGTTTATCGCAGCAGAAGATCGGATGGCGGCAGAAACCTGGGTTGATGTCGCCGAGCGGAGGTTCGCCGAGCTGTCGGCAGGCACCCGTTAACCGTGGATTGATTCCTGAATGCAACCCACCATGTGAACAGCGGAAGGCTCCACGCGCATGGTCGCCGCTTTCCCCGCCCGCGCCCGTTCCATCCGGAACTTCACCCAAACCCCGCACCCACCCAAAGCGGCAGCTTCGCTCTGCTCCGCAGCCGCACTCCACGACGCTGGCACGCTCCTTCCCGCGCCAGTGCCTCCCTTACCGTAGGTGACGAGGTCACTAGTCTCTGACTTTCTATTGAATTGAGCCTCCTCACGTCGGCTCCTGCGAATGCAATGCTTTTGTAATGGCGAAGCCCGGCGAATCGACCGTCACCGCTCCGCCCCGTGCATATCCGCATCGCCGGCGCGAGGCGTCTTGGAGTGCGTGCGGCGAAGCGGAGCGAAGCTGCCGCTTTCGGACAGGAACGAGCAAGGCGGACAACGCTGACAGTGGCTCATGAGCGCGTCCGGCGGGCGAAAGCGGTGGCAAGCCACCGCACTCCAAGACGCAAGCGACCACAGATGCCACGGGCTATCTTGCACGAGCCAGACTTGCCGCAGTGTGGCAGCGCTTCATAGCCTCCGCTCATGCCCTCACCGCCGTGGCCGCACGCGCCGACGCACCAGCTTGCGGAAGGCGGCACCTACTTCGTCACGGCCAGCACGTATAAAATAGAGCATCACTTCCGCGGCGCGGACTGGCTGGCAGTGTTGCAGCGCGGTCTGCTGAAGCTCACCGCCCAGTTTGGCTGGCACCTCGAAGCGTGGGCCGTCTTCTCCAACTACTACCACTTCGTGGCGCACTCACCCCGCAGCGCCACCGACGCGACGTCTCTGATGGAGATGCTGACCAAACTGCACTCCAAGACCTCGATTTGGGTCAACCGCCTCGACCGGACTCCCGATCGGAAGGTCTGGTTCAACTTCCGCGAGACGCGCCTGAGCTATCAGCGGTCGTATCTCGCCCGGCTTAACTACGTGCATCAGAACCCGGTGAAACACGGCCTCGTGCCGGTGGCAAACCAGTATCCGTGGTGCTCCGCCGCCTGGTTCGAGCGAACCGCCAGCCCGGCGCAAGTGAAGTGCATCTATCGGTTCAAGACGGAACAAGTCCGGGTGGACGATGACTTCACGCCGGAAGGCGAGTGGTAAAGCAAAGGCGCTGACAGAGGAACGGGGCGTAGCCGAACGCGCCAGCGTCTTGGAGTGCGGCGGCGGAGCGGAGCGAAGCTGCCGCTTTCGGGCGCGAGGGAGGGGACGGCGTTGTGGGTAGTTCGTGGGCGCGTTCCGTGGGCGAAAGCGGTGGCGAGCCACCGCACTCCAAGACGCTTCGCGCGCACACCACCGCGGCCAGCTCAACACGCCAACTTAGCATCGTGACATGTCGTTATTGGAAACCTTGGATACTTCGCTCCGGCATCTTTCTAATTCGGTCTTGGCATCCAAGCAGGTGAGTTGGCTCACACATCGCAGATCGTCACGCCCTGCTTCAGCGAGGCCAGCACGTCGGAGCGCTTGGGGATGAATTCCTGCGCGACGTGGCCCTTGAAACCGGTGTCGGCGATGGCCTTCATGATGGCCGGGTAGAACAGCTCCTGCGTGTCGTCGATCTCGTTGCGGCCGGGCACGCCGCCGGTGTGGTAGTGGGCGAACCACTTGTGGTGCTTCTTGATCGTCGCGATCACGTCGCCCTCCATGATCTGCATGTGGTAGATGTCGTAGAGCAGCTTGAAGCGCTCGCTGCTAACGGCCTCGCACAGGGCCACGCCCCACTTCGAGGTGTCGCACTGGTAGTCGGCGTGGTTCACCTTGGAGTTCAGGAGTTCCATCACCAGCGTCAGCCTGTGCTTTTCGGCGATGGGCAGCAGGCGTTTGAGGCCGGCGGCGCAGTTCTTGATGCCTTCCTCGTCGGCCTGGCCCTTCCGGTTGCCGGAGAAGCAGATGACGTTTTCGCAGCCGACCTTGACGACTTCAGGCGCGGTGGCGGCGAACCACTCGACCATCTGGTCGTGGTTTTCCAGGCGGTTGAGGCCCTGCGTGATGCCGCCGGGGATGCCGCTGACCATGGCGCAGGTGAGGCCATGGCGGTTGACGGTCGGGATCTCCTTCACTTCGAGGAGCTCGATCGAGCTCATGCCCAGTTCCTTGGCGAACTTGGCGAGGTCATCGAGGCCGACTTTGGGATAGCACCACTTGCAGACGGAATGGCGGATGCGGCCCTTGAGTCCGGACGCGGCGTCCGCGGCCTCGATCCGGGTGGTCAGCGAGGCGGCGGCAGCAGCGGCGGTGGAAAGCAGGGCGGAGCGTCGGGAAAGTTTCATGGTGGAACTGTGTGGGGAAAGCAGAGGCAGCGTGGCCCGGGGCGGCAAGGTGAAAGTCTCCGCCGCGGCCACGAGGGCAGGGGAGAGCGCACGCGTGTCTCGGCGGAAATGCGGCCGGAAAACTGCGCGTAACCGCGGTCGCGTTTTCGCGCCGGGAATGAGCCGTGGTGACATCGCGGCCGGCCGGGGCCGCGTGGTTCACTGGGCCGTGGCGGGCGGCTGGGGCTCCTCGCCCGCGGGAGCGTCGGTGGGCGGTGCCGCGTCTGGGCCGGCGGCGTCCTCGGGCGGTGCGCCCGGTGCGGGGGCTTCCGCCTGTTCGAGGGTCAGCTGTTCCGCGGGCGGCGTGGCGGTCCCGGCCTCGGCGGTGACCAGTTGCTCGGGACGCTGCACCGGAATCCGCCGCAGTTCGTCCGCAGCAGGGAGATCCTCCAGGCCTTTCAGCCCGAAATATTCGAGGAACGCCGGCGTGGTGGCGTATTGCATCGGCCGGCCGATGACTTCCGCCCGGCCGGCCTCGCAGATCAGCCCGCGCTCCTTCAGCGTGAGCACCACGGCATCCACGGCCACGCCGCGGATCTGCTCGATCTCGGCGCGGGTGACCGGCTGTCGGTAGGCGATGACTGCGAGCGATTCCAGCGCCGGCTGCGAGAGCTTGGGCGGGCGGCTCTTCACGCCGACGAAGGCGCGCAGCCACGGGCCGAAGTCCGGCTTGGTCACGAACTGCCACGAGCCGGCCACGCACGCGAGCGTGAAGCTCCGGCCGGCGGCCTCATGTTCCTTCGCCAGCTCGGCGAGCGTCTCCTCGAGCTTTTCCGGCGGCAGCTTGCGGCACGCCTTCACGTGCTCGGGGGCGCCCTCCTCGTCGGCGGCCTTGGTCAGCGTGTCGCGCAGTTCCGTCACCGAAAGCGGCTTCGGCGAGGCGATGAGCAGCGATTCGAGAATGAACTTCAGTTCCATGAAGAAGAGCTGTTGGACCATCGGAAAGGGGCTGGTGGGCTGGCCGTCGCCGGCTGGGTGCTGGGTTCGCCCGGGTTCATGCGTGTGGCGGGTGCGGGTCAGGCCGCCTGCGGTTCGCCGTCACCGGCCAGCGGCACGGCCGGCGGCAGGCCGGAAGCTTCCGGCGCCGGCTCGGCGGGCGGCGGCGTCAGCACCGGCGGCGGGGCCGGCTCGACCTCGATCTCGCCGAACTCGTCGCCCTGCGTGAGCACGATCTGCTTCATGCGGGTGAGCTCGAGCATCGCGAGGAAGATGCAGACGACTTCGGTCCGCGAGGTCGCCTGCTCGAACAGCTCGCTGAACTTCACCCGGTGGCGTTCCCCCAGCAGCGTGCGGAGCACCTCGATCTTTTCGCTGACGGTGTGGGGATCGGCGTTGATCTCGCGGACCTCCGCCCGGGCGCCGAAGCGCTTGAGGATCTGGCTGACCGCGTTGACCAGCTCGAAGATGGACACCTCGCCGGGTTTCGGGCCGGTATCCTCCACCGTGAACTCCAGTTTGCCCGGCCGGCGTTCGTAGATGTTCTCCATCTCGCCCTCGCGGGTCTGGAGCTGCGCGGCCGCGTCCTTGAACTTCTTGTATTCCACCAGCCGGCGGATGAGCTCGAAGCGCGGATCGTCCTCGTCGGTGTCGTCGCCCTCGGGCTTGACCTGCTGTTCCACCGGCAGGAGCTCGCGGCTCTTGATGTAGATGAGCGTGGCCGCCATCACGAGAAACTCGCCCGCCACCTCGAGGTCGAGTTCGCGCATCTGCTCGATGTAGGCGACGAATTCCGTGGCGATCTTCGTGAGGTTGACCTGGTAGATGTCCACCTCCTGCTTCTTCACGAGGTGAAGCAGCAGGTCGAGCGGTCCTTCGAAGACCTCAAACTGGACGCGGTATTCGCTCATCGGTTCCGGGCAGGGCGCCGGGGTCGGGTCAGCCTAGGGAACCGGTCCGATGCTTGGCAACGGCGCGTTATCGGGCCGGCGGAAGCGCCCGGCGGCCAACCTGACCGACCAAGGAAGCTGGCCGAACCGGCCCTCAGGGAGCCACTTCCCCTACGCCCGGAACAGCTGCCCCATCTTCTTGCCCATCAGCTTGCCAGCCAGCAGCAGGCTGGTGACGAGGATGCCCATGCCCACGACGCCCAGGGCGCAGGCCACGAAGGGCGCGCTGGGATCAATCCGGCCCATGAGCTGCCAGATTTGCTTCGTAATGGGGAAGAACTGGTCGCGTTGCGCCAGGATCAGCGAGTCGCTCACCTCCAGCATGGCGAACGAGAAGGTCAGGATGCTGCCGGCGACGAGGTTCGCGGCGACCAGTGGCAGGGTGATCTTGCGGAGCGTCCGGAGCGGGGAGGCGCCCAGGTTCGCGCTGGCTTCCTCCAGCGTGACGCTCGTCTGCTGGAAGCCCGCGTAGGCGCTGCGCACGATGTAGGGCAGCCGCCGCACGCTGTAGCTCACGATCAGCAGAAAGGTCGGGTTCGTCCGCGGATCGAGAAAGCCGTCGAGCAACGGGTGCTGCTTTTCGTTCACGTCGAACCCCGCGAAGTAGCCGAAGGCCAGGACCAGTCCGGGCAGCGCGAGCGGCAGCATCGCCAATGCGTCGAGCACGCCGGCGAAGGGGATCTTCTTCCGCGTGAGCAGCCAGGCGATCAGCACGCCAAGGATCAGGTCCACAAAGGCGCTCAGGCTGGCGTAGAAGAGGCTGTTCCGAATCGAGGAGGCGGTGAGGCCGTGCCCGAACACGTCGCCGAAGTGGCCCGCGGTCCATTTCTCCGGCAGCACGGTGAAGAACCACCGGTCCGCCAGCGAACTCACGATCACGGTCAGGTGCGGCGTCAGTGCCACCAGCAGCAGCGCGGCCCCGGCGGCCCAGAGCAGGGCGGTCTGGCCGCCGCTGGCGTGGACTTCCGCCCCGGCGGTGTGGCCGCGGGCGATGGTCGCGTAGCTCTTGTTCGCCAGCACGCGCTTCGAGGTGAGGAACAGCGTCATCGTGAGCAGCAGCACGACGAGCACGAGCGAGTAGCCCTGCGGGTTGGTGTTCAGGTCGTTCACCGCGTCGAAGATCTGCACCGGCACCACGCGGCTGAAGCCGACGATCAGCGGCGTGCCCAGGTCGGTGAAGGCCCAGATCCACACGATGATCGCGCCCGCAAACCAACCCGGCGTGATCAGCGGCAGCGTGACGCGCCGGAACAGTTGCCAGCCGGTCGAGCCCAGGTTGCTCGCGGCCTCGCGGAGCGTGGGATCCACGTTGGCCATCGCGGCGGAGACGTTGAGAAAGAGGATGGGATACAGGTTCAGCACCTGGAGCAGGATGACGCCCCAGAAGCCGCCGGCGCCGAGCCAGTCCACGGGCTTCGCCGGGTCCATCAGGCCCAGGTCCATGAGGAAGAGATTCAGCGAGCCATAGCGGGCGAGCAGTTGCTTCAGCCCGATGGCGCCGACGAACGGCGGCATGATCATGGGCACCAGCAGCAGCGAAGTGAGCAGGGAGCGCCCGGCGAACTGGAACCGCGTGAGCCAGTGCGCCAGCGGCAGCACCAGCAGCGACGTGAACAGCACCGTGAGCGTGGCGATGCTCAGCGAATTGAAGAACGCCTCGCGCTGCAGCGGACTGGCGAACAGCAGGCTGAAGTATTTGAGCGTGAACTCGCCCTCCAGCCCGAATCCGCGCCGCAGCATGAAGCTGACGGGATAGAACAGGAACGCGCCGAAGAAACCCGCCAACAGGACGAGGAACAGCACCGTCCAGACGTTGAGGTCATGCCGCTTCACCGCCCCAAGGTTGCCGCCGGACCGGGCACCCGTGACAAGGGGCAAATGCTCACAGACGCCGGCCGTATTGGCGGGCGAAGGCGTTGGCGAAGCCTTCCTTGGTCCGTGAATCCACGTCGCGATGCCGGTCCACATGGTGGCCAATTTCATGGACCAGCACGTCCTTGAGAAAGAAATCCTGCAGACTGTCCAGGTTCGCCCAGTAACCGCGCGGGTAGGCAAAGAGAAAGATGCACTCCCGCCAATAGACCCCGTAGCGGATGAGACGGCTGCGTTTCAGCCACGCATCCAACTGCCGCTGGTTGCCGCCGAGCAGCAGCACGGCGCGCAGGCCCGCAATGGTGGCCGGTGGCAGCTTGGCCAGCGCCCATTCGACCGCTTCCGGGCAACACGGATGACGGAACCCCTCGTGCAAGGGCAGGGCCACCACAGCGGGACGCTCCGGCTCCAACGGAACGGACTTAGCAATGCGCCGCAGCGCGAAGTCACACTCCGAATGGAATGGCTGATAGCCCGCCCAGTTCGTGAACTTGGACCCGCTGTAGGCGTTGCTCCGGGGACCGGAACCTTGGCTGTGGGCACTCATGGCAGCTTCTTGAGGAGAGAGTGCCCTGATTCAGCGCCGCGGCGATCTGAAACCGGTGGTCATGTGTGCATGGGCACCATTGGCTGCTGCGTGCAACAGTGGCATCAGCGCCTCGCCGGTGACGTGGACACCCGACGGGGCGGCTGTCCCACTTCAGGGCCACCGTGCAAAAGGCGGCCCCACGGCCGGTTGGAGGATTCCCCTTACAAACCGGTTGCCCCGTCCCGTGGCCGGCCGAAACTGGGCTCAATGGCGGAGGCGAACATCAGGATCAAGCCGAAGTCCGCGGCGAGGCCCCGGTGCGGCTGGATCCGGCGCGTCTGCCGAGCCGCGAAGATCTGGTCGCCATCATCTTTGCTGCCGATTGCCGGTCCGGAGCGTCTGTGTTCCCCTCGTGCCATGAACCGCCCTTGTTTCGGCCTCACCGTCGCCCTGCTCGCTCTCCTCTCCGGCTGCTCGTCCGCCGGCAAAGTCCAGTTCACCGAACGGCCCGCGACCGCGGCGGAGTTGGCCACGCTGGTGGATGTGGACTTCACGGTCACCCGCCTTGTGGCCCAAGGGCAGACGGTGACGCTGCCCAGCGAGCGGCCGCCCACGTTGCGCCTGCTCGGAGCCGACCGGATCGCCGGGTTTGCCGGCGTGAACCGCTTCAATGGCGCCTGGCAACTGCGGGACAAGGGCGTGGTGCAATGGTCTCCCGCGATGGCCAGCACGCGGATGGCCGGTCCTCCGGAGCGAATGCAGTTGGAATACGCCTTCCTGAAGACGCTGCCGGAGACCACGCGCCTGACGCTGACGCCCCACGGGGTGATCTTCAGCAATGAGGACGGCTCCAACCTCGTGGAAGCGAAGCGCTAAAACCGACCTGACGGGGTGAACCGTGGCGGCGCATAACCGGCAACGCCACAAACCGGTTGCCCCGTCCGGTAGCCGGCCGAAACTGGGCTCAATGGCGGAGGCGAACATCAGTTTCAAACCGAAGTCCGCGGCGAAGGCGGCGGTGCCGGTTGCGGCCCCGGTGCTGGTCCTGCCGGTCGCGGGGATGGACTGTGGCGGCTGCGTCCAGAGCGTGCAGCGCGCCCTCGCCGCCGTGCCCGGCGTCCTCGCGGCGATCGTTTCGCTGGAGCGCCGCGAGGCCTCGGTGCGGCTGGACCCGGCCCTTCCGCCGAGTCGCGAGCATCTGGTCGCCGTCATCGTCGCCGCCGGCTATCGCGTTCCCACCGGCCCCCTGACCAGTGCGGCGGCGGCCCCTGCGAATCCGTGGCGCACCGCCGTGCTGCTCGGCGGTCCGGTGACGTTGGTGCTCATGCTGGCCGAATGGGGCTTCGGCTGGGGCCTGAACCTCGCCTACCAGTGGGCTGCGTTCCTGCTGACATTGCCGGTGCAGATCCTCGCCGGCGGCAAATTCTACGTGGGCGCGTGGCGGCAGTTGCGCGCGGGGCTTTCCAACATGGACACGCTGGTGGCCCTCGGCTCGACCGCTGCTTTCGGCTTCAGCACCTGGACGCTGTTCAGCACTGGGAGAAGTTCTCAGGCGCACCTGACGCACCTCTACTTCATGGAGGCCGCGGGCATTCTCACGCTCATCAGCCTGGGCCACTGGCTGGAAGCCCGCATGAGCGCGCGGGCAGGGGCGGCGTTGAAGTCCCTGCTCACATTGGCACCGGCGGTGGCCCGACGCCTGGTGTCCGGCGTTGAGGAGGAAGTGCCGGTGGCGAAGTTGCGGCCGGGCGACCTGATCGTGCTGCTGCCCGGCGACCGGGTGCCTGTGGATGCCGAAGTGATCGAGGGGCAGTCCGCCGTGGACGAGTCGATGCTGACGGGCGAATCGCTGCCGGTGGAGAAGGCCGTCGGCAGCCGGCTGTTCACGGGCACGGTGAACCAGTCCGGGGCGCTCACGGCCCGGGTGACCGCGACCGGCGAATCCACGGCGCTCGCGCACATCATCGCCGCGGTCGAGCGCGCCCAGTCCAGTCGGGCAGACATCCAGCGGCTGGCCGACCGGGTGAGTTCGGTGTTCGTGCCCGTGGTGGTCGCGTTCGCGCTGGTCGCCGCGTTCGCGTGGGCGCTGGCCCCGGAGGCGATGGGCGCGCTGCATCAAGGCCTCGGCCGATGGCTTTGGCCGGCGCATCTGCCGGCGGCGCCGGTGGCTGCGGCGTTCTACATCTTCGCCGCGGTGCTCATCGTGGCCTGCCCGTGTGCAATGGGACTGGCGACACCCACGGCGCTCATGGCCGGCGTCAATGCCGCCGCCCGGCGCGGCATCCTCATCCGTGACGCGGTGGCGCTGGAAAAATCCGGCCGGCTCAACGCGGTGGTCTTCGACAAGACCGGCACGCTGACGGAAGGCCGGCCGAAGGTGGTCGCCAGCGAGGATTTCCGGGCGGCTGGAAACCGCGTGGTGCCGCTCGCCGAACTGGCCGCCTCGATGGCCCGGCGTTCGCGGCACCCGCTCAGCCGCACACTGGCCACGCTCGCGCCCGGCGACCTGCCGCTTGAAGCCTGGCAGGAACGGCGCGGGGCCGGCGTGGAGGCCCGCTGGTGGGGCCGCACGCTGCGCGTCGGTTCCGTGGCGTGGTTCCGGGACGACGGGGTGGACCTGTCCGCGGTGCAGACGTTCCTTGAAGCCTGGCACGCCCAGGGCGCCACCATCGCCCTGCTGGTCGCCGACCGGGAGGTGTGGGGTGTCTTTGCCCTGCGCGACGAACTGAAGCCGCACGCCGCGGAAGTGGTCCGCCGGTTGCAGGACTCCAGCCACGAACTGTTCATGCTCACCGGCGACAACCGTCACACCGCCGCGGTGATTGCGGGCCTGGCGGGCATCCGACCGGAGAATGTGTTCGCGGAAGTCCACCCGGCACAGAAGGCCGACCGTCTGCGGGAACTTCAGGCGGCCGGCCACCGGCTGGCATTCGTCGGCGACGGCATCAATGACGGTCCGGCGCTCGCCCAGGCCAACCTCGGCATCGCCGTGACGCAGGCGGCCGACGTGGCGAAGGAGGTGGCCGACGTCGTGCTGCTGAACTCCGACCTCGCGGCGATCCCCGCGGCCCTCGACCTCGCCCGGGCGACGCTCCGCACGATCCGGCAGAACCTGTTCTGGGCGTTCTTCTACAATGCGGCCTTTGTGCCGCTGGCGGCGCTGGGCTTTCTCAGCCCCATGCTGTCCGCGGTCGCGATGGGGCTCAGCGACCTGATCGTGATTGGCAACGCGCTGCGGCTCGGGCGGCGCGGCCGGCGTTGATTTTCCGCTTCCCCCGGCCAACCCGGACCTTTGAAGCTCGCCGCCATGCGCGCCTACCTCGACCTGCTTCGCCATGTGCTGGAGCACGGCAAGTTCAAGTCCGACCGGACCGGCACCGGCACCTGGTCGGTCTTCGGCGCGCAGACGCGTTACCGGCTGGCCGACGGGTTTCCGCTGGTCACCACCAAGAAGGTCCACCTCAAGAGCATCATTCACGAGCTGCTGTGGTTCATCCGGGGCGACACCAACGTGCGGTCGCTCCAGCAGCACGGTGTGAAGATTTGGGACGAATGGGCGCATCCCGAGACCGGCGAACTCGGCCGCGTTTACGGCGCGCAGTGGACCGACTGGCGGTCTTTCGACGGACGCTCGATCAATCAGATTGCCGAGGTCGCCACGATGATCCGGAAGAGTCCCGATTCCCGCCGGCTGATCGTGTCGGCGTGGAACCCCGGGGAACTGCACCTCATGGCGCTGCCGCCGTGCCACACCCTGTTCCAGTTCTACGTCAGCGACGGCGAACTGAGCTGCCAGCTTTACCAGCGCAGCGCGGACCTCTTCCTTGGCGTGCCCTTCAACATCGCCAGCTACGCGCTGCTCACGCTGATGGTGGCCCAGGTCACGGGGCTGAAGCCGGGCGATTTCGTGCACACCTTCGGCGACGCACACATCTACTCAAACCACCGTGAGCAGGTGGAACTGCAGCTGTCGCGTGAGCCCCGGCCGTTGCCGCAGATGAAGCTCAACCCGGCGCGGCGCGAACTGGGCGAGTTTGTTTACGAGGACTTCGAACTCGTCGGCTACGACCCGCACCCCGCCATCAAGGCGCCGGTAGCGGTTTAGGGAGGGTGACCGTTTCCCCCTGCCGGCAATCCAGGCCTAGTCTTTCGGCGAATCTCCGGATGTTTTCTCCGGGTAGCCTTCCAGAAATCAAGGCTGGCTGGGTGAACACGTCGTGCCACTCCAGCAAAACCGCCTGGCCACAGTAGACGTGAAAATGGGCGGCTACCTCGGGCTCCGCGCAGGACTGGGTTAGCTTGGTCAAACGATCCAAAACGCTGGAGGTGGCAGGCAAATGGAACACTTTCGGTTTGGGCCACACCGTGCCGGACGCGATTTTTACCGTGTCTTGGGCCTCGTGCGTTTGGAGGAATTTGAGCAATCCGTCTTCTGGGTAACCTCCCTCCAGATACAAAACGCAACCGGCGGGTAACAGGATCGGGAGAGCCGCGAACAGGGACGGAAAGTTGGTCTCACCGGAAAGTTCCCAGAAGGGCTCGGCCAGGTTCAGACTCATGCCTCCCAACTCAGGCCTGAACACGGCGTTCAACAATTTCCCAAGAAGGCTCATGTGGCGGCCAAGGAAAGCTGATTCAAGCGGATCGTGATTGCGGGTTCAGCCTTGGGTGACGACCAGTGCCTTGAGAATTTTCCTGGATTGATTTCGCGGTGGCGCGGAACCGGCTCCGACCGGCCGTTCTTCGGGTTGTGATAAATGTCGTGCTTCGCGCCGTGCCGCAGCAGCAGGCACCCCGCCTGTTCAAGCTCGGCGACCAGATCCCGGCGTTTCATGCCAGTTCGAGTTCCTCCACTTTCCGAATTCCCGGAATCTCTTCCGCCGAGAACAGTTCGTGCAGGTCGCGCAGGTGCGCCTTCAGGTCGGGCAGCGAATCACCCTGAGTCCAGTGATCGGGATGGGAGTTCAGATAGCCGAGGTAACGTCCGTCCGACTCTTTCCAGTAAGTGAACGTCAACTTCATGTCCGTGAGTGTGCCCGCAGGATGGGCAAATGCGAGTTCCTGTTTTCCGGCAATGAAGAGCGTTTGACCGTGCGAATGGCCGCCCGGAGTTGGCGTATATCCTACTTGGCCGTCGCACTCCGCTGGTTCTCCAGCAACAGGAGCGGCTGCTCCATCTGCTGCCAGGCGTCGAACAGCTTTTGGGGCACCGGCGTCGGGCCGTTGATGTAGGCGCCCAGCAGGATGTCCGGGTCGCCGTCCGCGTCGAAATCGCCCGCGTCCATCGCCACCCAGCGGCCGGTGGCGCTTTCCGCAAACGTGGCCGCCGCGAACCCGCCCTGGCCGTCGTTGGTCAGCAGCACGAAGCTTTCCCGCGGTCCCCGGGCGTAGTCCACGAAGTAGGAGATCGAGGCGATGTCGAGGTCGCCGTCACCGTCGAAGTCCTGCGCCACGGCGTGATACGCGCCGTTCTGGGGAAAGAAGAAGGTTTCCTTCCACGTCAGGTCCGGCTGCGCCGTGAAGATGCGCACGCCGTGGACGCGTTTGGGCGGCGAGTTGAACTCCCCGTTGTCGCCGTTCGACACCAGGAAGTCCGGCCGGCCATCGCGGTTGAAGTCCGCGATCGTGAAGTGGCTGTGGCCCCAGTGCGGCGGACGCTGGTAGATCACCTGTTTGCCGAATCCGCCCCGGGCGTCGTTCGTGAAGAGCAGCAGCGATTCCGTCTCCTGCGCGACGAGCGCCACGAGGTCGGTGCGGCCGTCGCCGTTGAAGTCCCGCGCCTCGGCCCGAAGGGTGCCGGGCAGGTTGAACAGCTCGCGGGCTGGGCCCAGGCCGTTCGTGCCGCCCTGATGCCACACCAGCTGGCCCACGTTGTTGCCGAAGCTGCTGACCACATAATCCGCCAGTCCGTCGCCGTTGAAATCCGCCCGGAGGGCATCAGTCGTCCGGGGCAGGCCGGTGAGCACGGACCGGAGGGACATCTTGCCGCCGGGCGCCGCCTCCAGCCATTGCACGCTGCCGAGCCGCAGGTCGGTCGGGAGGAAGCTGCCGATGCCGGTGACGAGGAAGCGGTCGTTGTAGCGCCGCCACGAGGCCACGCCGCCGGGAAGCTCGACGGCCGTCGTGGGCTGGCCCGCACGGTTGAGGCGGAAGATCAGGTTCCGCGTGGCATCGGCCGCGAGCGCGCCGCCTTCCGCGACCACCGACACGGCGGTGATGGCGGCGTTGGTCAGGCGAAACGGCAGCGGGCGCACCTTGAAGCCGGGCAGGCCGACCGCGATGGGCGGACGGTTCGTCAGCTGGAGCGGTTCGGCCGGCGCGTGGGCGAAATAGTAACCGACGATCTTCATCCACTGCTCCTCGGTGATGACCGGGGCCAGCGGGATGCGCCGGTGCTCGCGCAGCAGGGCGATGTTGGTGCTCTTCTCCAGCTCCGCGGTGGAGAAACCCAGGCGGTATTTCATCCGCGGCAGGATTTGATCGCGCCAAGTGGTCAGGTCCACGGCGTCCGGTGGCGGGAACAGGTGGCAGGTGGTGCAGTGCGCCCGCGCCAGCAGTTGCCCTTCCAGCAGGGCATCCGCGGCAGCCGCCGGCAAGGACTGGGCGCGCCCGGCCATCAGCGGAGCCAGCAAACCCAGGGCAAGCAGCCATTGGAACAGTCGTGGAAACACCGCGGCGAAGCATCGTCGGCCGCCGCAGGTGGGCGAACAAAAAAGCGCCCACGCCGGAACGTGCTGCCGGCATCTTGCCGGCAGCGACGGCACGGGCGACCAGGAATTGGGTTCGGCAGGCGGAGCGGGCCGAAGGCTTCTGGGCGAAAGCCCACTCCGGAGCAGTTGCCTCCGGCCAGTGCTGAAGCCCGCACCGGGCGTTCACGGTGGGCAGTCCGCGCCGATTCACGGGGCCCTGCCGGCGGGACGCCGGCAGCACTTTTGGGGCGGCCCCGGGCGACCCACTCGGAGAGAGTGTCGAGGTGCGTCCCGCCCACCGGCCCGGGCAACTCTGCGCTCGAATCCGCTTCGGCGGCTGTGCTTGGCTTCACCGCGCCGTGGCCGCCGAATCTGCATCGCTTCCCCGTCGGGTCGTCATCACGGGCGCGTCCGTGGCGACCGCGCTCGGGTTCGACCTCGACACCTTCTGGTCCCATCTCGTGGCCGGCACCTGCGGCATCTCCCGCGTGCCCCATCTGCCCGCGGATTCGCCCCTGCCGGTCCCCTACGCCGGCTGCATTCCCGACGCCGAGCTGGACGCCGCGGCCAAGCGCCTCGGCGTGGACGATCCGGACCGCGCCAACCAACTGGCCCTGATCGCCATCGGTGCAGCGCTGGCGAATGCCGGCTGGCCTACCGACGGGCAGGCGGATCTGCCGCACGACCTGATTCTCGGCACCGGGCACGGCAACGGGGCCTTCACGAACGAGGCCGTGAAAACTTTCCATGAAGCCGGCTACCGGAAGCTGCGGCCCACCACGGTCGTGCGCTCGATGTTCAACCGGCCGGCCAACGTCTCCTCGATCCGCTACCGCCTCACCGGTTCCAGTTTTGTCGTCAGCTGCGCGTGCGCGACGGGTTCGATCGCGCTGGGCGACGCCTTCCTCCGCATCCGTTTCGGCCTGAGCGAACAGGCGGTGGCCGCCTGCGCCGATCATGGGCTGGACCTGCCGACCTTCTCCGCCTGGAACCGTCTCGGCGTGTTCTCCAAGATCCCCGATCCCGCCCGGGCCTCCCGGCCGTTCGACGTGAAGCGCGACGGTCTCATCATGGGCGAAGGCGCGGCGGGATTCGTCCTCGAATCCCTCGAATCCGCCCAGGCCCGCGGGGCCCGGATTCTCGCGGAGGTCGTGGGCTACGGCTCCACCTGCGATGCCCGCCACATCGTCGTGCCGGACAGCGCCCAGCAGGTCCGCGCCATCCGGCAGGCCCTGGCGATGGCCGGCATCACGCCCGACCAGCTCGGCTACATCAACGCCCACGGCACCGGCACGGACATCGCCGACGTCGTCGAGGCCGCCACGCTCCGGACCGTTCTGGGCGAGGCTGCGGACCGGATTCCCGTGACCAACACCAAGGCGCAGCTCGGCCACCTGATGGGCGCCACCGCCGGCGTGGAGACCGTGACCTCGCTGCTGGTGCTGCAACACGGGCTCATCCCGCCTTGCCAGAACTTGGATGAACCGGACCCGCGGTGCCCGCTGCGTTTCGTCCGCGGCGAACCGCTGGCCACCCAGCCGGAATACGTGCTGAAGAACTCCTTCGCCTTCGGCGGCACCAACTGCGCGCTCGTGTTCCGGCGCTGGGCGCCGTGACCGCGTTCAACGGCGACGGCTCCGCGCCGGCCGCTAGCGCCGGTGCCAGTGCCGGTCGGTGAACCGGATCGTCGCCTGCCAGTCCTCGATCGTGACGTCGTGCGCGCCGGGACGCAGGTAGTAGCCGATGGTGCTGTTGACCAGCTGGCCCGGAGCCGGCCATTCCCGGGCCGCCAGGCCGTCGGTCCCCAGCAGGCGGTAAACCGGATCCGCCCCGACGCCCCCGAGGAATTCGCCCTTCGGATCGCTCCACAGGTCCGTGGTGCCGCTGAGGATCAGGACCGGGCGGGGCGCCAGCAGCGCGACCAGCTCGTGCTGGTCCACGGGCAGGGCGGCCTCGTTGTTGCGGTAGCGGGCGAAGTTCGGGGCGAACCAATGCCCCAGCTTGCCGGCGAGATGCTCCACGTCCTCGCCGAACAGTCGCTTGCCCAGGGCCACCCCGCCGGCGCCGGACTGCTGGGAAACGACCAGGGCGAACCGCGGATCCTGCGCGGCCGCCCAGACCGCCGCCTTGCCCAGCCGGCTGAAACCCATCACCGCGACCCGCTTCGCGTCCACGCGCGGATCGGTCTCCAGGAAGTCCATCGCCCGGCTCAGCCCCCACGCCCACGCCCCGAGACAACCCCAGTCACCGTCGCCGGGTTCCGGGCCCAGGCCGCGCGGTCCCCGCCGCCACGCCCCCGGCTCGTCCGGTTCGATCTCCCCGTAGCCCGCCGTCACCACGCCGTAGCCGTGCTCGAGGAGGTAGGCGTATGGCCACAGATGCTGGTGGATGCCCGGCCGCCCTCCGTCGCCCGATGATCCTTCACACGGTTCGACCACAGCCCGTTCACCCAGTGCTGCGGCACCGGCAGGTCCGGATCCGTGGTCGTCGTGTAATTCCCGTCGAAATTGAGGCTGAGAAACACCGGCACCCGGCCCCGGCGCCCGGTGGGGAGATACGCCAGCAGCTCCATCTGCCGGCCGTCCTCGCGGCCCTCGAACAGCACGCCCACCCGCAGGCGCACCGCCCGGCCGCCAAACGCCGCCTTCTCCTCGCGCACCGTGAATCGCAGGTCCGCGGGCCGGCCCACGGGCGTGCGGCCATAGACCTCCTGCGCGAACAGGCCCAGCAGCTCCGGCCGGCGCCGGTCCCGCCAATCCTTCGCGCTGGCCACGCGTCGGCCATCCCCGCCAACCAGCGGGTCCGGAAGCGCATAGGCGGGCACTTCGGACTCGACCTGCGTCGCTCCCGCGAACCCGCGAAAGGCCACCGTCCCGGCGAGCAGCAGCAGGCAGGCGAAACGGATTGGAGACATGGACGACGGTGTGGCGGCTTCCCGCCCAAACGCAACCCCGCAGCCGGCCCGCCGGCGACGCCGCCGGTTGGCTAAACATCCTTCGCTCCTCCGACGGCCGGGACTGTCGCCATTGTCCGCTGCCAGACGACATTTTCCGCCCCCTTGCCGTTGCAACTCATCACTCGACAACCTCTTGCCGCACTCGCACCCTTTAACCAGCACCAATATGACGACAATCCATCACCCGTTTTGTCGCTCACCTAAATGTTAGGCGGCGTATGAGCATCCCGGCATTTTCGATTGGTGAGTGGTTGGTTTGCGCCTGTGGTTGCACTTGCGATGCGCCATTTCATCCGCCGGGTTCAGAGGTGGACGAGCCAGAGCTTGTTCTTGGCAGCACGCTTCCTGAGTCTGTCGGAGTTCCGGCCAGCGAGTGGCAGACGGAGGTTGCGACCGCGTGTCCGCGTTGCGGTCGCCAGCTTCGGGCACAGGCAGTCTTTCGCGGACGGACTTTGTATGCGTTTACACCCATCAACGCCGCCTCCTGAGAAACTACCCGCGCAAGCCGTTGGGTTTCATGGGTTGGGCACCAGCTGGTAGTTGAGGTTGGCGGCCAGGGTTTGCAGGCGGGCGAGCTGCTTCCGTTTCAGCTTCTCCTCGGCCTGGGCGAAGACCTCGG
>CAIWAH010000115.1 GCA_903910585.1 uncultured Verrucomicrobiota bacterium | reverse complement strand
CCTGAGCTGCCGCAAGCGGGGGGACGACTATTTCGTGGTGACCGACCGTTGGCAGAAATTCACCGACCTAAAGCTGGGGCCGGCGACGTTTGAGTCACTGGCCCGCCAGTGTGCGGAGTTTCTGGTCCACGCCGTGGATGTGGAAGGCCTTTGCCGGGGAATCGACGGCGAACTGGTCGCAAACCTCGCCCGGTGGTCGCCGCTGCCGGCCACGTATGCCGGCGGGGCGAAGTCCCTGGAAGACCTGGACGCTGTGCAGCGGCTCGGCCAAGGCCGGGTGGATCTCACGATCGGCAGCGCCCTGGACATTTTCGGCGGTTCCGGGGTGCGCTACGCGGACGCGGTCGCATTCAATCGCGGCCAGCAAAAAGGCGGCTGAATTCTCAGCCGCCCTACGAAATGAAATGAACCCCGCCGGTCAGACGGTGAGGATTTCCTTCTCCTTGTGGACGAGGTGCTCCTCCAGCTTCTTGATGTAGCCGTCGGTCAGCTTCTGCACCTCTTCCTCGGCGCCCTTCACTTCGTCCTCCGAGGTGCCGTCGTTTTTCGCCTTCTTCAGCAAGTCCATTGCCTGCCGGCGCTCGTTGCGGATGGCGACCCGGCCTTCCTCGGTGATCTTCTTGCACAGTTTCACGAACTCCTGACGGCGTTCGGTGCTGAGATCCGGCAGGACGATGCGGATGAACTTGCCCTGGGTGGCCGGGTTCAGGCCGAGGTTGGCGGACTGGATGGCCTTCTCGATGGCCTTCGTATTGCTGATGTCGAAGGGCTGCACCATCAGCATCCGGCTTTCGGGAGCCGTGATGGTGGCCAGTTCCTTGAGGCGCATGTGCGAGCCGTAGGCCTCGACATGGACGTTTTCGATCAGGGCCGGGGAGGCCTTGCCGGTGCGGACGCCGGCGAACTGTTGCACCAGATGCTCTTCCGTCTTGAGCATCTTTTCCTCGGTTTCGAGCAGGATTTCGTCTGTGGACATAAGCGGATTGGAGGGTTGCTGAGAAAGGTTAGCCGGAGACCACCGTGCCGACCGCCTCGCCCTTGACGACGCGGAGCAGGTTGTGAGGCTTGAAGAAGTCGAAGACCACGATGGGCATCTTGTTGTCCTGACAGAGGGCGAACGCCGCCGCGTCCATCACTTTCAGGCGCTTCTCCAGGGCTTCGGAGTAGCGGATCGTCTCGTAGCGCTTGGCGTCGGCGTGCTTCTTCGGGTCCTTGTCGTAGATGCCGTCCACTTTGGTCGCCTTGAGCACGACCTCGGCGTTGATCTCGTTTGCGCGCAGGGCGGCGGCGGTGTCGGTCGAGAAATACGGATTGCCGGTGCCGGCGGCGAAGATCACCACGCGGCCCTTTTCCAGATGCCGGACCGCCCGGCGGCGGATGAAGGGTTCGCAGATGGCGGTCATGCTGATCGCGCTCAGCACGCGGGTCGTGACCTTCTGCTTCTCCAGCGCATCCTGCAGGGCCAGGGCATTGATGACGGTGGCGAGCATGCCCATATAATCGCCCGTGGCGCGTTCGATGCCCTTTTCGCTGCCCTGGAGTCCGCGGAAAATGTTGCCGCCACCGACCACGATGACGACCTCGACGCCGAGTTCGCGGACTTCGGCGACTTGGGCCGCCATGTCCTGCAGCGCCTCCGGGCTGATGCCGAAGCCGGCCTCGCCGCCCAACGCCTCACCGCTGAGCTTCAGGAGGATACGGCGATACTTGGGCGTGGACTTCTTGGCAGAGGTTTTCTTCATCGGCGCCACGGGTGTAACAAGTCGGACACCGGGCCGTCAAACGGCGACCGCATTCGGACGTGGCCCGATTTGAATTCGGAACGCAGGAGAACGGGAAGGCCTCAGGGCAAACGGGAGACCTGTGGGCCCGAGACGAGACGCCTAATGTTCCAGCTCGGGCTGGGGCTGCTCAATGAAATCCCCAACACTCGCCGATTTGGACACGTGGCGAGAATGCTACCTCAGCATCCGCGCCAGGTAGCCGCCGGTGTGGCTGGTGGGGGTTGCCGCGATGCGTTCCGGCGGGCCTTCGGCGACGATCTGGCCGCCGCCGGCGCCTCCTTCCGGGCCGAGGTCCATGACCCAGTCGGCGGTCTTGATCACGTCGAGGTTGTGCTCGATGACGATGAGCGTGTTGCCGGTGGCGCGAAGCTTGAACAGCACTTCCAGCAGCTTGGCCACATCGGCGAAGTGCAGGCCGGTGGTCGGTTCGTCGAGCAGGTAGAGCGTCCGGCCGGTTTGGCGGCGGCTGAGTTCGGCCGCAAGCTTCAGGCGCTGGGCTTCGCCACCGGAGAGTGTGGTCGCCGATTGCCCGAGCCGGATGTAACCGAGGCCCACTTCGGCGAGCGTCTGGGTGACCTCGTAGAGCTTGGGCACCGCGCGGAAGAAGTGGACGGCCTCGTCCACGGTGAGGTTGAGGACGTCAGCGATGTTCAGTCCCTTGTAGGTGATCTCCAGCGTCTCGCGATTGTAGCGTTTGCCGCTGCACGACTCGCAGGTGACATAGACCGGCGGCAGGAAGTGCATCTCGATCTTGAGCACGCCGTCGCCCTCGCACTTCTCGCAGCGTCCGCCCTTGACGTTGAAGCTGAACCGTCCGGTTTCGTAGCCGCGGACGCGGGCGGCGGGCAGCGAGGCGAACAGGTCGCGGATTTCGTTGAAGACGCCGGTGAAGGTCGCGGGATTGCTCCGCGGCGTGCGGCCGATCGGGGACTGGTCTACCACGACGCATTTCTCGAACAGCTCCAGACCGCGCAGTTCGTCGTGCTGGCCGGGCTTTTCCTTGGAGCCATACCACTGCCGGAAGATGGCCCGCCGGAGGATGTCATCCACGAGCGTGCTCTTGCCGCTGCCGCTGACGCCGGTGACGCAGGTGAACAGGCCCAGCGGAAACCGGGCGTGGACGTTCCTGAGGTTGTTCTCGCGGGCGCCGACCACCTCGATCCAGCCGCGGTCCTCGCGGGGGGCGAGGCGTTGGCGCGGGACTTCGATCTTCAGGTCGCCCCGCAGATAGCGGCCGGTGGTGGACTTCGGGTGGGCGACGATCTCCGGGACGGTGCCTTGGGCGACGACTTCGCCGCCGTGGGTGCCGGCGCCGGGGCCCATGTCCACAACATGGTCGGCGGCGCGGATGGTGTCCTCGTCGTGCTCGACCACCAGCACGGTGTTGCCGAGGTCGCGAAGGTGCTTGAGCGTGGCCAGCAGGCGGTCGTTGTCGCGCTGGTGCAGGCCGATGCTGGGTTCGTCGAGCACGTAGAGAACCCCCATGAGTCCGGCGCCGATCTGGGTGGCGAGCCGGATACGTTGGGCCTCGCCGCCGCTCAAGGTGCCGCTTTCGCGATCCAGCGTGAGGTAGCCCAGGCCGACTTCGAGCAGGAAACCCAGCCGCGCGCGGATTTCACGAATGACCTCGCCCGCGACCTGGCGCTGGAAATCGGTGAGCGGCAGGCCGCCGAGGAACGCCTCGGCTTCGGCAATGGAGAGCGCGCAGAAGGCGGCGATGCTCACGCCGGGAACGGGCGAAGCGGGAAGTGGGAAGTCGGAAGTGCGAGATGGGAGCGTAACTTCCGACTTCCGACTTCCGGTTTCCGCGTTCGGAAGCGTGATCGCGAGCACCTCCGGCTTGAGGCGCCGGCCGTGGCAGGCGTCGCACGGGGCGAGTGTCATGTAGTTCTTCAGCCGGTTGCGGGTGAACTCGCTTTCGCTCTCCGCGTAGAGCCGCTGGAGGTTCGGCAGCACGCCTTCGAAGACCTTCTTCGTCTTGCGCGGCGCGCCGGCGTGCATGAACCAGAACTCGATCTCGTCTGCGCCGGTTCCGTTCAGCAGCCGATCCTTGAAGTCGGGCTTAAGGTCCTTCCAGGGCGTGTCGAGGGGCGCGCCGTAGTGGTTGGCGACGCCTTTCAGCAGGCCCTTGTAGTAAACGACCATCTTCTTGCCACCCAGGCCGCGGTAGGGTTTCACCGCACCGTCTTCGAGCGACTTGGTCTCATCCGGCACGATGAGCGCGGG
>CAIWAH010000114.1 GCA_903910585.1 uncultured Verrucomicrobiota bacterium | reverse complement strand
TCCGGCCCACCTTGAGCCTCACTTCGCGGCGCCGAACGACAGGCGCTTCCAGCACCAGGCCACCAAAGCGCCACCGGCGACGGTGATCGCCAGCATGCCCAGACCACTGAGCGGCTGGCCGTAGAGGAAAAAGCCGCCGGCAAAGATCAGTGCCCAGATGCCGGCAGTCGCCCCGGCCGACGCAAGCAGGCCGATCGGCAAGTCCGACTTCATCTTCGGATCGCGGATTTGCTGGCGTTCGTGTTCGGCCCGCTCCAGCACATAGCGCCACCCGGGACCACCCGGCTGGATGCGCCGGTAGAATTCCCGCAGCCGTTCTTCCTCGGTCGGCTGGGTGAACAGGGCCACGAGCACCCATGCCACCGTCGTCACGGCCACACCCCACAGCATCTGGCCGACCCCCGAAGGCGGAGTGCCCCCGGTCTTCTTCCAGATGAAGAAGAGCAGCGCCATGGCGAAGGACACCACCATGGCGGTGATCTCGGCCGCCGCGTTCACGCGCCACCAGAACCAGCGCAGCAGCAGCAGCAGACCGGTTCCCGCGCCCACCTGCAGCAGCAGCTCGAAGGAGCTGAGCGCATCCTGCAGGACCAATGCGACGGCGCACGACACCACCATGAGGCCGACCGTCGCGAACCGACCCACCCAGACCATCTGCCCCTCCGTCGCATGCGGGTTCAGGAACCGCCGGTAAACGTCGTTCACCAGGATGCTCGAACCCCAGTTCACCTGCGTGGACATCGTGCTCATGTAGGCCGCGATCAGCGAGGTGACCACGAGCCCCAGCAGGCCGGCCGGCAGCCGGGTGAGCAGGGCCGGATACGCCATGTCATGGGCGACCTGCGCTTCCGGCATGTTCGGAAACGCCGCCCGCAACGACGTGACCCCGCGGGCCGCCAGCCGGGTGGCTTCGTCCACCTTGTCCTCGCCGCCGGCGCGGGTGATCGCGGTCTTGGCCGCGGCAACTTTCTCCGGCGGGTCCATCGGGTAGATGACCAGCGAGGCCAGCGCGACGAGGATCCACGGCCAGGGCCGCAGCGCGTAGTGCATGACGTTGAAGAACAGGGTCGCCCCGACCGCGTGGGCCTCGCTCTTCGCCGCCAGCACGCGCTGCACGACGTAGCCGCCGCCGCCCGGTTCGGCACCGGGATAGTAGGCCGACCACCATTGCACGAGCAGCGGGAAGAGGAACACCGCGGCGAAGATCTCCGAATGCACTTCGCCGAAGTCGGGCACCATGGCCATCTTGGGGATCACGTCCGGATGGGAAACCAGCTTCGCCAGGCCGCCGACTTCCGGCAGGCCGACGATGAAGACGGCCGCCCAGATGGCGCCCGCCATCGCCACGACGAACTGCACCAGGTCGGTCAGCAGCACGCCGGTCAGGCCGCCGACCATCGAGTAGGCGACGGTGATCACCGAGGCGATCAGGATGCTCTGCATCGGGGTCAGGCCGAGCAGCACGCCGCCGATCTTCACGGCCGCGAGGGTGACGTTGGCCATGATCATCACGTTGAAGAACACCCCGAGGTAGATGCCGCGGAACGCCCGCAGGAACGCCGCCGGCTTGCCGGAGTAGCGCAGCTCGTAGAATTCGATGTCCGTCAGCACGTTGCTCCGCCGCCACAGCTTCGCGAACAGGAAGACCGTCGTCGTGCCCGTCAGCAGGAACGCCCACCACACCCAGTTCCCGAACACGCCGTCGCGGCGCACGATGCCGGCCACGAGATTGGGCGTGTCGGTCGCGAAAGTGGTGGCCACCATCGAGGTGCCCAGCAGCCACCACGGCATGGAACGGCCGCTCAGGAAGTAACTGTCGTAGTCCTTGCCGGCGGACTTGCCCACAAACAGGCCGATGGCGAGGTAAACGGCGAAGGCCGCCGCCATGATGATCCAGTCAATCGAGGTCAGGTGCATTTGCGGAGGGTAGGATTGCCGCGGCGGAGGAGACCAAATCCGGTCCGGGGTGGCCATGCCGAATGTCGGGCACCGCGCTCCGCGCCCTGTGCGGGATTTGCCCCGGAATCCGCGTGGGATGGCCAAGACCGGGTCCGGCAACTTTCCCAGCCTCACGGACATCAATGAAGAGTCATCGGGTGCAGGCGGTGGATTCCCACACGGGCGGCGAACCCACCCGGGTCGTCATCGGCGGGGGGCCGGACCTCGGCGGTGGGAGCGTCGCGGAGCAACTCGCCGTCTTCCGTGACCGGCATGACCGGTTTCGCTCCGCCGTGGTGAACGAACCCCGTGGATCCGACGTCCTTGTCGGCGCCCTGCTGGTCCCGTCACCCGATCCGGACTGCGTCACCGGCGTCATCTTCTTCAACAACGTCGGATACCTCGGCATGTGCGGTCACGGCACCATCGGCCTCGTCGCCACGCTGGCCCACCTCGGCCGCATTGGTCCCGGAGAACTTCGGCTCGACACCTGCGTCGGCCAGGTCACCGCCGTGCTGGCGGCGGACGGCGCCGTGACGCTCACCAACGTGCCCAGCCATCGCGCCCGCAAAGCCGTGACCGTGGACGTGCCGGGGCTTGGCCCGGTCACCGGCGACGTCGCCTGGGGCGGCAACTGGTTCTTCCTCGTGGGCGAACATCCGTGGGCGCTCGAACTCCGGAACGTCGAACAGCTCACCGAGGTGACCTGGCGCATCCGGCAGGCGGTGAACGCGCAGGGGTTCCCGGAGGTGGATCACGTCGAACTCTTCGGCCCGCCCGGTGCCGGCGGCGATTCGCGGAACTTCGTCCTGTGCCCCGGCAAGGCCTACGACCGTTCGCCCTGCGGCACCGGCACCAGCGCCAAACTCGCCTGCCTGGCCGCCGACGGGAAATTGGAGGAAGGCGAGCCGTGGGTGCAGGAAAGCATTCTCGGCAGCACGTTCACCGGACGCTTCCGCTGGCGGGACCGGGCGAAGGGCGAAATCACGCCCATCATCTCCGGCACCGCCCACGTGAACGCCGAACTCACCCTGCTGCTCGATGAGGCAGACCCCTTCTGCTGGGGCATCCGGTAGGCCGGAAACAAGTGCCGCCGGGCTTCAGCCGGCGGCACTCCGGGCAACTTCGAACCTCAGCGGGTCCAGGCGTGGATCGTGGTCAGATTGTTCACCGGGAGTCCGACCGGGATGATCAGCGTGGCCGGGTTCTGGGCCGTGTTCACGATGTTCGTGTCGATCACGATGCGGGGGCCGCTGTCGGGCGTGAGCGTCAGGCGGATCGGCACGTCGGCATTGAAGTCCTGCGCACGGAGCGTGACGGTCTGGTTCGTGTCGGAGTTGAAGGACAGTTGCACCTGCACGGTGTTGCCGGTGCCCAGCGGTATCTCTTTGCCGGCGGCCTTCACGAGATCCAGCCGGGGAATCACGCTGGGCGCGACGAACATGTTCGCTCCGACCGTGGTCTGGTTGAGCGGCTGGAACCGCAGTGTGAGCGCCGTCTTGTCGAGGCAGTCTACCCGGATGCGACCATTGTTCTCCCAGCCACCACTGTTGCCGCCCAGGACGTTCACCGCACCGCTACCGGCTACCCTGGGCGCCAGCAACCGGATCGCCCCCCCGCTGCCGGCATTGCGACCGCTTCCGGACCGGTTGCCGCCGCGAGCGACCACCTCTCCGCTGTTGTTGATTTCTACCTTGGTGCTGGAGGCGATCAGAATCGCCCCGCCGCCGCCGCCGCCGCCGGTCCCGGGTTGTCCGGCAATGCCGCCGCCACCCGATCCGCCCATGAGGGGGATGAGGAGCGGACTGCCGTAGGTGATGCCTTTGGGGGCCGGACCATTGCCAAGGCTCGCGTGCGCCGCCGGCCCGGCGCCGGTGGTCGAGTCCGAAGAATCCCCCGCCACCCCGCCGCCGGGGCCGTAGCCATCGCCGGGGGGGAATTCCGCGCCGAAGCCGGGTTTGCCACCGTCGAAGCCGCCCGGCCCGCCGGCCCCGCCGATCGGCGGGCTGCCCGGCGCATTGCCACCATCCACCGAGACCCCCCCGTTGATCACCACATCACCCTGCGCCAGCAGGTAAACCGGCGTGTTCAGGGCGTTGCGTTTGAAGCGCAGGGTGCGGCCCGCCGCCACGTTCACGGTGGTGTAATGGAGCCGGCCATCGGGCGGAAGGTCCACGGTCAGGTCGGCATCGGTGACGTTGAGCGCGCCGAGCGAGCCGTTGCTGCCCGCGTCAAACGACTGGGCCCACGCGGGCGCCAGGGAGGAAACGGCCAGAAGAACGGCCGCCAGGAGTTGTGTTTTGGCTTTCATGATTTGAGTAAAGGAATGGGCTAAAGGGATTATTGGTTCAGGAATTCGACGGTGGCCGGCGGTTGCGCCAGCATGGGACCAAAATCACCGCCGGGGCCAAACCGGGCGGCGGGTGCGAGGATTTCCACGGGCGGTTGCGCCAGGGTCGGGCCGAAGGCACTGCCAGCCCCAAACACCGCGGCAGGAGCGATGATCTCCACGGGCGGATTCGCCAGCGTGGCGCCAAAGGCGCTGCCCGGCCCGAATACGGCAGCCGGGGCGATCACCTCCACCGGCGGCTGCGCGAGTGTCGGGCCGAAGGCACTGCCAGCCCCGAACACCGCGGCCGGAACGATGACCTCGGCGGGTGGCCGCGCCAGCGTAGGACCGAAGGAACTGCCGGGCCCGAACACGGCGGCCGGCGCAACCACCTCCACCGGCGGCCGGGCCAGCGTGGGGCCGAACTGGCTGTTGGGTCCGAAGACCGCCGCCGGTGCAATGACCTCGGCGGCCGGCTGGGCCAGGGCCGCGAGGAAAGGCCGAGAGAGGGGGTTCAGCGGGTCGCTGCCGGCCGTCACCTCCGCTTCGTCGATCCAGCCGTCGCCGTCCGTATCGGCCAGCAGCGGATTGGTGCCGACGGCCTGTTCCCGGCGGTTGCTGAGTCCGTCCCGGTCCGGATCTTCATCACCGTCGGCAATCCCGTTGCCATCGGAGTCACGCAACCGCGGGTCGAAACCGAGGAGGAGCTCTAAAGCCGCCCCCAGTCCATCGCGATCAGCGTCTTCCAGACCATCGGGCACACCGTTGCCATTGCTGTCGGCCCGGGTCGGGTCGGAGCCCAGCAGCCGCTCCACATCGTCCGGCAGGCCGTCACCGTCGGTGTCGAGCGCGCCGTCATAGACCACCAAATCCAACGTGAACGGCTCCGCCAAGGCGTTGCCCGCGAGGTCGGCCAGCGGCGGCGCCAGCCGCAGCCGGTAACGGCCGGGCGCCAGCGGCTGGGCAGTCGTGACCGCCAGCGACGGAACGTCGCCACGAACCTCGGTCTCCACGTTGGCGACCGCCAGATCATCGGCGGTGCCCACCTGGCCATCAGCGCCGGCGGCGAGCAGTTGCACGGTGGTTTCCGTCGCGGAGTCGGGGAGGATGGCCTCGCTGAAGAAGACCAGCACCGACGACAGGGTCGGCAACAACGCGCCGGCGCCGGGCACGGAGCGGACCACGCGCGGCGGGGTGGCGTCAGGCACCAGTTCGAGGCTGATCTCGTCGCTGAGGGTTTCGTTGCCGGCGGTGTCCGTGGCCTTGGCCCGCACGCGGATCACCGTGCGCTCGGCGGTCCGGGGCGGCGCAGTGAACGTGACTTCGAACGGGACGTTGCCGTCGGCCGCCAACCGGGCGCCGTCGAGGTAGAACTCCACCCGGCGCACCTGCACGTCGTCGCTCACGGAAGCCTGCAGCCGGAGCGGTTGTCCGGCCTCCGCGCGCCCCTCGGCCAGGCCGGTCCGCAGGGTGATGCTGGGCGGGTTCGTGCCGGTGTCGCCCGGCAGGTAATTGATGATCTGGAGACCGGCGCGGCCGTCGGCCACGTAGGCGAAGTTGTGGTAGAGCGAACCCGCCCGGGCCACGCCGGGGGTGGGATAGATGTCGCGGGCGGCGTTGTTGACCGCGGGATCGCTCAGGTCAAATGCCTGCACGTTGTGCCCGGCCGGAGTGGCCGGCGGGTTTGGCGAGCCGCCGACGATGGCCAGGCCGGTGCCGGAACCGTTGGGCAGGATCTGCTTGAACGAAGCCGGGCCGTAGCTCTGCGAGTCGGACACCTTTTCCGGCCGCGTCGGGTCGCTGAAGTTGAAGCGTCCAAAGCCGTCGAGGTCGGCGACGAACGCCACGCCGCCGCCAACAGTCACGCGACGACGGTCAGTGACGAGATCTGGCGGAGCCATCCCAAGGGGCACGCGGCCCAGTGGCACGATGGCACCAGATTCCTGCCGGAAGGTGAGCAATTCGTGCGCGGTCACCGCCACGATGATCCCACCCTCGGCGGCAAAATCGTGGATGACGCCGGGCAGCGGCGTGTCATCCAGGCGGATGCCGGTGGCGAGGTCCACCAGTTGCAGCTCCCCATTCTCGAGGGCCAGCCACCCTTGGGAGGCCTCGACCCAGGCAGCGGTGACGGCGGCGTTCCGGCCCAAATCCAGCCGGCGCGCTGTGGCGGCGGCATCGCGGGGAGCAAACACCAGCGCCCCGGGGAAACCGCCGCCCGCGACACCGAACTCCTGGTTGAGCGCGACGACGCGAACTTCGCCGGGCGCGGTCAGGACGTTGGCCAGCACGCCCAGACGCCCCGCGCCGACCTCCACGACGCCGACGCCGCCTTGGCCCAGAGCCACCAGCACGCGGTCATCAAAGGCGGCCACATCCACCGCTTCGCCCGGCAGCGGCACCGAGGCGATCACACCGATCGCCGAAGGACGGCCGTCGAGGGGATCGAGGCCCTGTTCCACTTCGGCGCCGTCGAGAATTCCATCGCGATCGCTGTCCCGGTGGGCGGAGTCGGTGCCAAAAACCTGTTCGGCGAGGTCCGGGAGTCCGTCGGCGTCGGTGTCGTCCGGGGCCACTTCGGCCACATCGGCAAAGGTGATGCCAAAGATCTCGAAGTCGCCGGGCGCGACCGTGGTGCCGCCGAAACGGTTGGACCGCTCGAAACCCAGGGCACGCCCCAGCCGGCGGGTGACCGGGTCGTAGGAATACACCTCGAGGCGCCAGCTGCGGAAGAAGCGCTCGGGATTGCAGGTGACCGGGCGGCCATCCAGGAAACAGCGCTGGTTGGGCGCCGGCGGGAAGAGCTGGAACTGGCCGAACGGTTCGAGCAGGCCGCGGGTGGTGCGGGCGTTCTCGGTCACGTTGGTCTCGAACGTGATGCGGCCGAGATCATTGCGGGTCCGGATTTCGACGGTCTCGTAGCGCTGGACGGCCACGAACGGCAGGCGGCGCTCCGGCGCGCCGTAGGTGTAGGCCGCTTCGACGACGGGGTTGGAATCCACGATGGCCTGGGCCCAGAAGGAGCGCGGGTCCGTGCCCACGATGGCGCGGAGCTGCTCCCACAGGCTGCGGAACTCGGCCTCCTGTTCCGGTGTGGAGGGCGTGCCCTGGGCCTTGATGGTCAGCAGCAGGGCGCGGATGGCGCGGAGCAGTTCGCCGGCCTCTTCGGCGGGCGTGAGGCCCTCGGCGGCGCGCTGGGGCGTGTTGGCCTGGGTGCAGGCGGGCATGGGTGGGCAGTTGCCGCGGCAAAGGCGGCGATAGGCATTGCAGGTGTCGTAGCAATCCGCCGTGTCCGGGTTCAGCGCAAAGGCGGCATCGTCCGCGCTGATCCGCAGTTCGTCCATGCCCATGCCGAGGTTGCCCAGGTCGCCCTGAAGATCCAGATCGCAGCTGTGACGGCAGCCCCGGACCTGCGAGTCGCAGTCCTGGCGGCAGTGGCCGCCCTCAGTGCTGCGGCAGGGAGGAGGGGGCGGGGGGGTCGGCGGGGGTGGGAGTGGGGGCGGCGGAGGGGGTGGCGGAGGGGGTGGGGGGGGCAACGGCGGCGGAGCCTGGAAGCCGTGCCAACCGGGCTGCCGAATGCCCACACCGGGATCGGTGCACACCAAGGTGCCGTCCGCGCTGACCGTCATGGTGCCGGACGTTTCCCAGCGGCCGGTGTCGTGGTTGAACGACATGAGCACCGCCTGCTCGCCCGGCGCCAGCACCACGCCATCGCGGTTCGGCACGTTGGGGAAACAGGCCGGCACCGGCCGGTCAAAATTCTGTGCGCCATCCGACTGCACGGTGATGTCGAGCACATGGTCCAGGCCGTCCGGCAGGGGTTCCGGCAGACGCGATGGATCCACGATCGCGATGCCCACGCGGCCGCCGCGCAGGCCGTCGTTGTCGAAGAGCGAGTTGGCCGGCACCAGCAACTGCACACCCGCCAGTTCCGGATTCTCCGCCAGCACTTCCGGGGCGAAACGGACCACCGTGTCCTGGGTGAGGCTCACCGGCTGGAGCGTGCCCGCGGGCACCCGCGGCAGGTAAACCACCCCGCCCGGAACCGCGTTGTCGGCCCGGCCACCGGCAGCTTCCCAGGCCTTGCCCACCACCGGATAATAGGCCCCCGTCGGCCACTGGCTGAGCGGCGAGGTGCGCCCATCCACATGCACGAAGAAGCGACCCGCCGGGCAGTTTGTCAGGGTAAAGCGACCCTGTGCATCCGTTGTGGCCCGGAGCGATTCCTCCGCGCCGTCCACGGTCACGATCACGCCGGGCAACGGCAGGTTGGTCGAGCCGTCGGGACGCGGCGGCACGGGCTCGCTGGCATACACCACGCCCGAAATGGCCGTGCCCGCCACGGCGGTGGTGCTGTAGGTGTCGAACTGGAGCAGGTGCAGCCCGCCCGGCTGGCCGTCGCCATCGGCATCCACCGGCCGGCCATCGCCGCCCGGCACGGCAGTGGCGTCGAACACCACGGTCACCCGCGTGCTGCCGGGAATGGGTTCGAGGAAAAAGAGCGAGGCCTTGCGGCGGTCGGAACTGAGTTCCACGCGGCTGAGGAACTTCCGGCCGCCGAAGCCCGCGTAGAAATTCGCCGTGTTCACCATGGCCCCGGCGGCCAGCGGTTCGGAGAAAAAGACCACCGCCTCGCGGTTCACGGACACACCGCTTTCGCCGGCAAAGGGGGAAGTTCCCGTGATCGTCGTCAGTGCCGCCGGAGCGATGGAATCCTGGTATTCCTGCAGCGCGGACTTGCCGTTGCCGTCGGGATCGGCGCCTCCATCGGTCGCATCCAGACCGTTCAGGGGCGGATGGGTCAGCTCATAGACGTCGGGGATCTGGTCGCCGTCGCTGTCGAGACTGGCGGTGCGGGCAATCTGTTCGACCCGGAAGAAACTGGCCCCGCCCGCCGCCGGCGGGGAGATAAGCGGCGGCGTGAGCCCCAACCCGACGGCCCGGTTCACCGCCTCGGGCGCGGCGCCCTCGATCAGCCGGTAATAGCTCGTGGCCTCGGCGGGAAAGCCCAACTCCAGGCGGCCCGAGGCATTCAGCACCGCTTCGGTGATGCGGAAATCCTGGGCCAACAAGGCGGACTGGGCCAGCAACAGGGCCCAGGCGGAGAGTTGCCGGAAGCGGCGGGGGGTGGTCAGTGACATGGGAAAGGAGCGGACCCCAAAAGGTCGTCCACCTTGGCCGCGACCGGCCGTGCCCGTGGTCGCGGGCAGGGGCAAGACATGGCAAGACGACGACTCTGGTCCACGTGCACCAATTCGCCGCCAGAGACCTGCTTCTAACAATCTTTGGAAAAAAACTTCCCGGAGCAGCCGCCGGTCAGGCGAACCAACAGGACGTCAGTTTGCGGCCGGCGGTTCCGCGGCCAGGCCATTCCGGGCCGGGGAACCGCAAAGTCACGCCCCACAACCGACCGATACCGGCCGCCTCTCGGCGGCACCGGGTCACCGCGTCCAGCAGTGGACCGTCACCTTGGCGTTGACCGGGAACGTTACCGGCACTTCGACGACCGCCGGATTCACCGTGGAATTGTCCACTTCGGCATCCACCACGACCTTGGCACCGGTGTCGGGGGTCAGAGTGAGGCGAACAGGCACCACCTTGCCGAAATCGCGGGCCTGGATTTTGACCGTCCGCTCCGGGGTGGAGCCGAAGGGCAGCAGAATGGTTCCCGGCTGACTCCCTTCTGGGAAGGCAGTCCCGGCGACCTCGATGGTGTCGAGTCGGGGGATTGAGGTCGGCAACGAAAAGAGATTGCCGCCCACGGAACTGACACCCTGAAAATTGAACGCAATGCCGTCGCGTTCGAGGGTATCCACCCGGATGCGGCCGAGTCCGCCGCTGCCGCGTGAGCGCGCATCAAGCAGACCTTTGCCCTCGACCCGGAGGGCCACCAACCGGATAGCGCCGCCACTGCCGCCGCCACCACCGCATCCGTTGTCAATTCCCCCTTGGGCCACGAGGGCACCGCTGACGGTGACCTTGGTATTGGAAGCCACCAAGACAGCGCCACCGCCACCGCTACCGCCAGTTCCCGGAGACCCGGTCCCGCCGGCACCACCCGAGCCACCAATCAGCGGAATCAAGAAGGTGTTGCCATAGGTCGCTCCGCTCCGCGCCGAGTTTCCTCCCGAGCCAAAACTGCCATTGCCGTTGCGAAAGGTGAAATTGCAGGTTCCGACGTTGCCCAAGGCACCGCCGCCGGGACCGTAGCCTTCTCCGGGCGAGGTCGTGCCAAACCCGGGTTGACCGCCTCCAAACCCGCCTGGCCCAGGAACACCTCCGCTCGTCGTGGTCCCATCACCGCCGCTCACGTCAATGGTCCCGTTCACCACAACATCGCCCTGCGACAGGATGACCACCGGCGTGTTGCGAATGTTGCGTTTGAAATTCAACCGCACCCCGGAATCCACCGTCAGGCTCTTGTAGTGCAGCTTGCCGTCGGCCGGCAGGTCCAGCGTCGTGTTCTCACTGATGACAACGTCGCCCAGCGAGCCGTTGCTGCCCACATCGAAGCTTTGGGCGCCCAGGGGCACGGGACCAAGCATTAGCGCCCCAAGCACAAGGCCAAGCGCGCGCGTTCCGGCGGTCTGATTTTTAGTCTTCATGGTTTTTGGAAACATGGTTTGAAATGAATTGGGCCAAAGCTTGGTGAAGATCATGGCAGCAAGCGGAGCCGATAGAATCGGGCCCCCTCGTCCGCCGCCCGGCAACGGCCGGTCCAACGATCACTCTCGGCGCGGATATCTTCCACCACCTCGGGCCGCCACTCGGTCAGATCGGCGCTGGATTCCACCGCGAAACGGGCCCCGGCCGGGCCGGCCCACTCGATGACCACCCAGGGCGAAGTCATGACATGGCGTTCCACCGCGCTGGCGGCAATGGTGGCGGTTCCTTCAAGCCGCAGGGCCAGCAGGCGGACGTCCTGATCCGACGACGGGAGTGCGCCACCCACGTTCCCGCCGGGTTTGATGCCCGGATCGGGTTCCCAATCGACCAGCACCAGCGGTTCCGCCACGGTGATCCCGCCCGCGGCCAGGTCACCCGTCGGCGTGGAAGGCAGCACCACCTCCACCGGAGGCTCCGACACCGTGATCCCGCCCGCAGCGAGGTCGCCCGCCGGCGCGGAAGGCAGCACCACCTCCACCGGAGGCTCCGACACCGTGATCCCGCCAGCGGCCAGGTCGCCCGTCGGCGCGGAAGGCAGCACGACCTCGACCGGAGGCTCCGACACCGTGATCCCGCCCGCGGCCAGGTCGCCCGTCGGCGCGGAGGGAAGCACCACCTCCACTGGCGGCTCCGCCACGGTGATCCCGCCCGCAGCGAGGTCGTCCGTCGGCGCGGAAGGCAGCACCACCTCCACCGGAGGCTCCGACACCGTGATCCCGCCCGCAGCGAGGTCGCCCGTCGGCGGGCTTGGGAGCACCACATCGATCGGC
>CAIWAH010000113.1 GCA_903910585.1 uncultured Verrucomicrobiota bacterium | reverse complement strand
CCGTTCCGGTTCGTCACCTGGCTCAAGGATTGAAGGAGGCCCACAGCGTCCCCGGTGGGAGTGCGGAACGGAACTTCCAGTGGCGCGGATGGCCACTATGCGCGTTTCATCCTGGCGAACCGGACGCCGTTTTGCAGCAAAGCCAGCGCCAGCCCAGTTCGGGTGCGGTTCAACGACATTCGCCCATGCGCCTCGCACGCTACTCCTACCGGACCACGAAATTCATGCTGCGCCTCATCGGCCTGGTTGGAGGCGGCGCGTTCCTCGGGCAGTTCCTTCAACCGGGTCGAGGCGCGGCCATCGGGGCGGCCGCCGGTGGCGTGATGCTGGCCTTCGTGCTGGCCCGCGACGCCTGGATTGCCCGTCGCGGGGACGCCTGGGTCGCCGCCGGCCGTGCCTTGGGCCTGAAATCCATCTATTCCGGCCACATTCCGCCGTTGCCGTTTCCGGAATTGGACGAGCCGGCGAATTTTCTCGGCGGCGTCCACGGACGTTACCAGTGGTTCATCGGGGATCGCACCGAGCGTCTGCTGACGGATCATCGCGACACAGCGTGGGACCACGGCGATGAACCGGAGATCATCCTGGGCAATCCGCACGGCCCGCTGACCGAGCCGTTGACCGTGGAAACCTTCTTCCTCGTCCGCATGTCCGGAGTCGAATTTCCGCCGGTGATCGCCGGCAATGCCCGCAGCCTGTTCGAACGGCGCGATGATGACCGGCTTCCGGAACTCGGCCTCCGCCCGCTCGCGGATTGGCTCCGGCGGAATCCCGGTTGGCGGCTCGAGGTGAAGGGCGAATTCCTGCTCGCCAGCCGTCCCCGGATCATCGTCGCGCCGTCCGGACTGGCCGGTATCCGGCGCGCGGCGGAGGACCTGATGGCGCATCTGGATCAACTCACGCTGACGGCGTGACGACCGGCCGGCTCCCACGCTACCGTCCGCCCATGCGTCCCGGAATCCTGCTTGGCCTTCTCCTGACCGCGTTGTCCGCCTCGGCGGCCGACGCCCCGGCGACGATACCCGCCATGCCGACCCGCGAGGCCGCGCATCTCGTGATCGCGCCCGACGGCCGCCATTTCGCCCGCAGCGATGGCCGCCCGTTTTTCTGGATCGGTGACACCGCGTGGGAACTCCTGCATCACGCCACCCGAGCAGAGATCGGCGTGTATCTCGACGACCGGGCGGCCAAGCGCTTCAGCGTCGTGCAGGTCTGCCTGCTGCCGGAGATGGACGGCCTCACCCGGCCCAACCGCGAAGGTCAGCTGCCCTTCCTCAACGGCGGTCCCGCCCAGCCCAATCCCGCGTGGTTCGACCTGGCGGACTGGTTCGTGAAGATGGCGGGGGACATGGGCATCCAGGTGGCGCTGCTGCCCACGTGGGGAAGTTACGTGGTTCGCGACGAGAAACCGCTGTTCGGGTCCCAGCCCATTTTCACGCCCGCCAAGGCGGAAGCCTACGGCCGTTGGCTCGCCGAGCGTTTCCGGCGCCGCCCGAATATCGTCTGGATGCTCGGCGGCGACCGTGAGCCGGATGGCTACGAGGAGATCTGGCGTGCGCTCGCGGCCGGCCTCAAGGCGGGTTCGGGTGAACGCATCCCGCTCATCACCTATCATCCCCGCGGCCCGGGAAACTCCGGCCGCAAACTGCACGGCGAGCCCTGGCTGACATTCAACTCGGTCCAGAGCGGTCACCAGCTGGACGGCGGCGCCCACGAGCTCGTCCTCACTGACGCGGTCCGCACCCCGGTTAAACCCGTGATCAATGCCGAACCTGCTTACGAAGGGATTCCGATCGCCTTTGATCTGAAGAACGGCCGCTTCACCGCCGACCACGTCCGGCGTAACTGGTATTGGTCCGTCTTCAGTGGCGCTGCGGGCATCACCTACGGGGCCAACGAAGTGTGGATGGCCTGGGCGCCGGATCTGGAACCGTTGTCCGCCCAAGTGAAGCCGCCCTTCCTGGGCGCGCAGCAGCACTGGACCAACGCCCTGGCCTATCCGGGTTCATCCCAACTGAAATTCCTCCGCGCCCTCACCGAATCGCGGCCGTGGAACCTCACCGTTCCGGATCCTGCGCTCGTGTTCTCGCCGAAGACTGGCGGCACCAACTTCATCGCCGCGCTGCGGGCCGACGATGGCAGCACAGCCCTGCTCTACCTGCCGCAGGGCGGCGAAGTGGCCGTGGATCTTTCCAAACTCAGCGGCGCCCAGCTGGTCGGAACCTGGTGGTCACCGGGCAGCGGCGGCACGAGCAACGCCGGCCGCTTCGGCCGCGAGGGCAACCGCGTCTTCAAGGCTCCTTCGGGCGGCTTCGGACAGGACTGGGTGCTGGTGATTGATGACGTGGCCAGAGGCTTTGGCCCGGTCGGTCAGCGTCCTCCCCGGGCCAAGCCGGTGACCAAGTAGCCGCGAGGAGATCGCGTGAGGGTGGAGCCAGTAGTCGGGGTCGAACCGACGACCTACGGTTTACGAAACCGTTGCTCTGCCACTGAGCTATACTGGCGTCCGAAAGGCGTGAGGATTGCCCTGACGCGGCGGCTATCTAAGCGAGCCTCCGGGTCATCGCAAGCCGCATTTCCAACGGCCGCCTTCCGATGCGAGGCCGGGCCGCAGGCGTCCGCGGGCGGGGACGAGTTTTCCCGGGCAGGCCGATCGGTCCGCAGGCCGGCCTTCTCCCAGCGCGCGGCCGTGATCTCCCAACGCCCTATTCCAACGCGGCGCGCATGGCGTCGAACCAGTTGCCACCGGCGTCCTTCTCGACCTGCTTGGTGGCGGCCGCTTCGGCGTCTTCCACGCATTCCGGGGGCAGTTCCTTGAGGAACGGCGAGGGATGGCACGGCAGCACTTGGCCGTATTTCTTGCGGCCGAGACAGTGGGAGATGCGCAGGGTTTTCTGCGCGCGGGTGATGGCGACGTAAAAGAGCCGGCGTTCCTCGTCCATCGTGCCTTCCAGCTTGGATCGGGAATGCGGGAGCAGGCCGTCCTCGAGACCCACGATCTGGACGTGCGGATACTCCAGCCCCTTCGCGGCGTGCATGGTGATCAGCGTGACCGCGTCGCCGGCCTCCTTGTCTTCCTCGCGTTCCTGGTCGAGGGAGAGGTCTTCCAGAAACTCGGCCAGCCGGTCCGCGGGACGACGCGTGAGCCGGCGCACGGCCGGGGCCTTCGCGTCGGGAGTCTTCAGCGGCACGATGGCGAACTCCTCCTCGGGTTCCTCCAGTTCGAGGCTCGCGTCGGCCGGAGCGATGACCGCGGACTGATTCAGCGCCGCCGGTCCCTCGGGATCGTCCAGGTCGTCCACCAGTTCCTGCACGTTGCGGACGCGGTTCTCGGCGATCTCGGGATTCTTTTCCATCCGCTGCAGTTCCGCGAAGAAGGCGATCTCCTTGAGCCATTCCTCGCTCCAGCGGGCCAGCGAAAAGGACTGTCCGGACTCCAGCGGCGCACGGACGCGCCCGATGAATTCCACAAAGGCCCCGATCGCCTGGACGGTGCGCGGCTGGAAGCCCGCGAGCACGTCCGTGTGGCGCATCACGGTGAACACGCTGGCCTGGCGTTCCTGGCTGGCCGCGAGCAGGCGTTCCATCGTCACGTCGCTCAGGCCGCGCGCCGGCGTGTTGGCGATGCGGAGGAGCGAGACGTCGTCGTGCGGATTGATGAACGTCCGCAGATACGCGAGAAAATCCCGGATTTCCCGGCGGTCGAAGTAACTTTGGCCACCGACGAGGTGGTAACGGATCTTGGCCTGCCGCAGTGCCGTTTCGAGCGGTCGCGCCTGGAGGTTGGTGCGGTAGAGGATCGCCTGCTGGCCCCACGGAATGCCCAGCAACTGCGCCTGCACGATGTTCTCCGCGATGGTCTTCGCCTCCGCCTCGTCCGTCTCGAAGCACTGGAGCAGGATGCGGTCGCCCTCGCCCTTGGCCGACCAGAGCTTCTTGCCGCGCCGTTTGGTGTTGTTGCGGATCACGTCGTTGGCGGCGTTGAGGATCATGTTGGTCGAGCGGTAGTTTTGCTCGAGCTTGATGACCTTTACCTCGGGGAAGTGCTTCTCGAGGTCGAGCAGGTTTGCCACCTCGGCGCCGCGCCAGCCATAGATGGACTGGTCGTCGTCGCCCACGACGCACAGGTTGCGCGACTCGACGGTCAGCGAATGCACCAGCTCGAACTGCGCCGCGTTGGTGTCCTGGTATTCGTCCACCATCACGTAGCGGAAACGCTCGCGGCACGCGTTCAGCGCCTCGGGAAACTCCCGGAACAGCCGCAGCGTGAGCAGGATCAGGTCATCGAAGTCCACCGCGTTACACGCGTGCAGGGCGGTCTCGTAACGCTTGGCCACGTGTTCTGCGAGGGCGCGCACGTTGGGGTCCTCGAAACCCTTGGCCTGCGCGCCGCCGTTCTTGAACTTGCTAAGCATCGCCAGCACGGCGCCCGGATCGGACTTCGCGCTCTTGCCCGAGTTGTCCGAGATCGCGGACAGGATCTTCTTCATCGCCGCGAGCTGGTCGCCCTCGTCGTAGATGACGAAGTTCCGCTTGTAGCCGAGGTGATGGATGTGCTCGCGCAGGATGCGGACGCACAGCGAATGGAAGGTGCAGATCGTCGGCCGCGGCGGCTTCTCGCCGTTCTCCGGCCGCGGTTGCTTGGGGACCAGCTCGTTGACCCGCTCCAGCATTTCCCGCGCGGCCTTGTTGGTGAAGGTCACCGCCAGGATGTTCCCCGGGCTGATGCCCCGCTGGGCCATGTGCGCGATCCGGTGGGTGATGACCCGTGTCTTGCCCGTGCCGGCGCCGGCAAGGATGAGCACCGGGCCGCGATGGGTGACCACGGCCTGGCGTTGCTCCGGGTTGAGCGAATCCAGATTCAGCACAGGGCCGCGGAGAGTGCGACGCGCCGCCGGCTTGGCAATGGGCAAGTCAGCGGCCCAGCGGGCGGCGCATGACAATGTCGTCTGGCGTCATCGCCGACACCTCCCACCCTTCCTTCACCAGGCCGTTCATCGCCGCGTTCAGGTAAAAGCTGCGCTCATTGCAGCGCGCCGGTCGGACCAACCGGCTGAGCTGCGCGCCGATGAACTCGACCTGGCCTCCCGGACGGATGACGTGGGTGTTTTCCCGGCCATCCCACCGGATGGTCAGGTATTCGCTGCCGCCTGGCTGGAGCTGAGTTTGGGCGGCAACCTTGGGCCAAAAGGCGGCGGCAGCCACCATGGCACTCGCGGCCAAGACTACGGTGATGGGCGTCGGTTTCATGGACTTGGATCAGTATCGCGGTTTTCCGGGCTCGATGGTGAAGCCTTCCTGAGGTTTCTGACTGAGGTCGAAGAACAGCCGTTGGGGCACGCGGTCTTCCTGGGAGAACCAGCCCCCGGTGCGGAAGATTTTGGTCTGAACGCTTTGCCCCGGGCGAACCGGATGCACCCGGATGGTGAAGTCCATGCTGCCGAAGTTGTGAAACGTCCCGTCCGGATCGCCCCAAATGCGCACCGACATCGGCGTATTGCCCACATAGTCGTCATTCACCTCGATTCGGGCTCCCGGCTCGCTCGACTCGATCTGCACCATGTAGGCAAGGGTGCCATCCGGTCCGCGCTCCCTCCCATCCTTGGGTTTGCTCGCGCAGCCCCACACAAGCAACGCGGCGGCTACGGTGGTGTATCGAGTCCAGTTGGCTTTCATGTCCGTGTGACTACACCAGCCCGCTGCCTTGGGTCAGCATTCAAAACTGGATGCCAGCCTTCCAATCTGGCCACCGCCCCGTTGCTCCCCGTGAAAGCAGCAGGCCATGCAACGGCACGATGCTCTGACCATCCGCCGGGAACCCACATGCAGCAGGAGTGCATCTGGACATCGTGCGCGAGCGGGCGGGCCACAGAGTGCTGCCGGCATCTTGCCGGCAGCGGCGGCACAGGCCGGCCACGGATTGAGCTCGGCTTACGGATCGGGCCGAAGGCTTCTGGGCGATAGCCCACGCGTAGCGCAGTGGCCTCCGGCCAGAGCTGAAGCCCGCGAGGTATGCTAACCGGAGGCAGTCCGCGCCGATTCACGGGGCCTGCCGGCAGGATGCCGGCAGCACATTGGGGGCGGCCGGGGCGGACGCCCACGTTGTCCAGATGCGCCAGTGCAGTAGCCGGAAAGCAGGAATGGTTTGACCACTTCCCGGCGCGTCTGGCCAAGCTGCGCCGATGGGCACGCTGTTTCTCTGTCCGCCGGGCATCGCAGGCTTCGATGGCGGCGCCGGTTCGCGCTATCAGGCGCGGCGGGAGGTGACCAGCTACTGGTATCCGACCTGGCTGGCCCAAGCCGCGGCGCTCGTGCCCGGCAGCCGCCTGCTAGATTGTCCACCGCACGGCGTGGATCTCGCCGGCTGTCTCGCGGAGGCGAAGGAACACGACCAGGTCATCATCCATTCCTCGACGCCGTCCTTCGCCAACGACTGCCGCGTCGCCGAGGCCATCCGCCAACAACGGCCGGGCACGCGCATCGGCTTTGTCGGCGCGCACGCCGCCACCTTGCCCACCGATACGCTGAAGTCCTGCCGCGCCATTGATTGGGTCGGCCACCGGGAATTCGACTTCACCTGCCAGGAAGTCGCCGAAGGACGTCCACTCGCAGGCATCCGGGGACTTTCTTATCGCACCCCGGAAGGCCGCATCCTGCACAACGCCGAGCGCGAGCTGATCCCTGACATGGACGTGCTGCCGTGGGTCGCGGACGTTTACCGGCGCGACCTCGACATCCGCAAATACGCCATCGGTTACCTGCACCATCCGTATCTCAGCCTCTACACCGGGCGCGGCTGTCCGGCCCAGTGCACCTTCTGCCTCTGGCCGCAGACCATCGGCGGCAACCGCT
>CAIWAH010000112.1 GCA_903910585.1 uncultured Verrucomicrobiota bacterium | reverse complement strand
CCGAAGTGGCCGCAGTATTCCCAGACCGCCGGTCCCAATCTGTTCGATCTGAACAACTACAACACGCTGCTCGTCACCCAGCCGGACCGGAACGGCGAGGACGAGATCCTGACGGCGAAATTCAACGTCAAGAAGACGTTCAACCTGCCCGCGCCGACCTTCGTCAAGGCGGGCGCGGTCATTCGCCAGCAGGATCGTGCGCTCGAGAACTTTTCTCGCCGCTACAATTTCGCGGGTCCGGATGGCATCCTCAATTCCGGCGATGAGAGCCTGGGCCAATTCCTCGACACCACCCCGAAATGGAGTGATTCCAACGCCGGCTACCGTCAGCCGCCCTGGGCGAACCCCTTTGCGGTGGCGCGGCACCAGGCCCTCTACCCGCGCATGTGGGTGGAGGACGCCCCGTTCACCGAGACCTCCCGCCTCAACGGCGACCGCAGCATCACCGAGACGGTCACGGCCGCCTACGTGATGGGCCACACCCGCCTGAACAGCCTGTCGATCCTGGCCGGCTTGCGGGTGGAGAAGACCGAGACGGACGCGGAAGGCCCCGTCACCGTCGGCAACGTGCGGAGCCGGCTCCGGCGGGAAGGGGAGTACACGGATATTTTTCCGGGCGTGCATTTCCGGTACGCTCCCTCACGCAACCTGATTTCGCGCCTCAGCTACTCCTCCGGCATCGGGCGGCCGTCCTTCGAGCAACTGATGCCAGCTGATACCGTGAACGAGGTCGCGCAGACCGTGAACATCCGCAACTCCGCGCTGAAGCCCCAATACTCGCAGAATTTCGACGCCACGGCCGAGTATTACTTCGAGCCGGTGGGCATGGTCTCGATCAGCGCCTTCCTGAAGGAGATCTCGGATTTCCAGTTCACGGACAGCAGCCAATTCGTGGGTCCGGGGGCCAACAACGGCTTCGATGGCCTTTACGAGGGCTACCGGATCACGACCGCACGCAACGGCGGCAGCGCCCGGTATCGGGGCGTCGAGTTGGCCTACCAGCAGCAGTTCACGTTCCTGCCGGGCTTCTGGCGCGGCTTCGGGTTCAGCGCGAACTACACCCAGCTGAGCACCAAGGGCGACTACGGAGGGACGACGGTCACCACGCAGGTGGCGGGTTTTGTCCCGAAGACGGGCAACGTCGCCCTGACCTATCTGGGCTTTGGGTGGAACCTCCGGCTCAACGCGGTCTGGCGGGATACCTACCTGATCACCAATTCCACGAATCCGGCGCTGGTGGTCTATCAGGAGCCGAAAATGCAGGTGAACCTGAAGAGCCGCTACACCTTTTCGCGTAAGCTATCGGTCTTCTGCGACATCGAGAACCTCAACAAGTCCCCGATCACGGAGACCTACGCCGGCACCAAGGATCGCCCGACGCAGACGCGCATCGTGGTCGCGAAGGTGGTCGCGGGCGTCACGGGGCGTTTCTGACTCGCGGGGTGGTGACGTGCTCCGGCCCGGCGCGGGCCGGAGCGAGGGCAAGGGCCACACTGGGGTTGGTCCGCGTCGACAGCCGTTTCTGCACCACCGGCATGAGGGCGCCGCTTGGACACCGGTCGGGGTCGGCGGGAATAGAGGTCCCCGCGCGTCACCCGCGATAGCGCGCGGCTGGTAGTCCTACGCCAGCGCGTCGCCACACGGTCCCACGCCCCCCGCGCTGGCGGCTGTTTCCCTGCGCGGCGGTCTTCAGCCGCGCTATGGGCCTGCCGGAGCGGCGGCGTAGGCTCGGGAGCGGTTGCTGCCGGTTCCCGGCTTGACCCTCGCCATCGTCGCGGATGTTCGTTGCCGCGATGATGATCGCCACGCCGCAACTCTCCTCGTGGCTCGCCCGCTCTTCCCGCCGCAGGTCTGCGTCGCTGTGGGGTCTCGCGGGTGGACTGCTGTGTGCCCTGCCGTTGGCGCTGGTGGCGGCCGGCCCGGCTGAACCCAGTTTCCCGGCCCCGT
>CAIWAH010000111.1 GCA_903910585.1 uncultured Verrucomicrobiota bacterium | reverse complement strand
TGCTGGTGCTGTTCTGGGTGATTCGCTTCGTGCTGGGCGTGGACGTCAACACGCTGATCCAGACCGTGTTCAAGCCGCTCGTGTTCGCGCTGAACACGTTGCCGGGCATCCTGGTTTACGCCTTCCTCGTCACGCTGCTCTGGTCCGTGGGCATCAACGGCGACAACGCGATGGACGCCATCGTTGCGCCCATCTTTCTCCAGTTCCTCGCCGACAATGTGACGGCCGTCGCCGCCGGCCAGCCGCTGCCTTACGTCACCGCGCTCGGTTTCTTCACCTCCTTCGTCAATGTGGGCGGCACCGGCGCCACCATCGCGCTCGCGCTCGTGATGCTGAACTCAAAGGAACCCGGCTACCGCAAGGTCGCCCGGCTGTCGTTGCCGACGCAGGTGTTCCAGATCAACGAGCCCATCTTCTTCGGCTTCCCCATCGTGCTGAACCCGATCCTGATGGTGCCCTACATCCTCAACGCCCTGCTGCTCACCGCGGGCAGCTTCCTGCTCATCCAATGGGGCGTGATCCAGAAGCCATTTGTGAACGTGCCGTGGACGACGCCGCCGATCATCGGCCATTACCTCGTCACCGGTGGCGACTGGAAGGCGGCCGTCTGGGGCGCGGTGTCCATCGTCATCGCGATGGCGGTGTATTGGCCATTTGCCAAGGCGGCCGAACGCCAGCGACTCAAAGCGGAAGCGGCTACTGAAAAACTCGGCGAATAAATCACTGAAGCGATGGGGAAACCTCGTAAGTGTGGCGCAAGGAATGAGCCGCCGGCCAATGCGGAGCGCGATTCGCCGCGTTGTCGCAGTCGAAGGGGCCCGAACTTATGAGGTATGCTGGCTTTTTCCCGGTGTGGACAATGGTTTTGGCGTTCCCTTCCGTGATTCAGGCTGTTGCTGGAAAAGCTGAAAGTTACGACAAAGAGCCCGCGTCCTATGTCGTAGGAGCAGTGGTAGCGCTGGTCCTAGTTCTGTTTGCGGTAAGGTATGCGAGTGCAAAAATGACACCTGTCTTCAGGGACCCAAAATCTCCGGAGTTCCTCAGAAATGCTTCGGTATTTGTGATCGGTTTCATTGTGACTTGGGTCGTCGGCATAGCGATCGCGTTTTTGCTCAGGGGACGTTGATTTGGCAGTGCAGTTGAAAGCCGGTGCTGCATTGGAACCTTCGATGCTGTTCCTCTGCGAAGCGTCGCCTCACCGCCCGCCGGCCGGCAGCAGCTCAAAGCTCGTCGCGACAAACCGTCCGCGCTTCACCATGCCGGTCACCCGGGCACGGCGGATGGCGTTGCAGAATCCGTCCGCGGCATGGGCATCGCCATGTTGATCAATGTGCGTGCCGTCCACGAAGTAAGCCCGGCCACCGATGCGGACCGCGAGGTCGCAGTCGTCTCCCTTGAGTCCAAACCGGCATTCGCCGCAGGCCGCCTCCACCACGGTCGGTTCGCGGAGCACTATCGGCGGCGCCGTGGCGCAGCCGGCGAACAGCAGGACGGACAACAGCGGCAGGGCGGCTTTCATCGCGCGCAATGAGCAACAATCCGCCTTCGCCGGCAAGGCGGGAACAAAATGCGCGGACTACCCGTTTCCCGGCCTTGGCGGCCGGAACCCCGCTGTGTAGCGTGCTGACTGTCAGGACACGCTTTTCCATGAACTCCCGCCTTCGTTCCGCCGTTCCGGCCGCCTTTACCCTGATCGAACTGCTGGTCGTCATCGCGATCATCGCCATCCTAGCCGGCATGCTGCTGCCGGCCCTCGGCCGCGCCAAGGACCGAGCCCAGCTTTCCGTGGACCTCAACAACGTGAAGCAGGTGCTGATGGCGAACCACCTCTACGCCTCGGACAGCCAGGACTTCAATGCGCATCCCACCTGGGGCGGCGACCTGAGCGGGCCCGACGGCTGGGTGTATGCCACGAAGAACAACGGACGCATCGCCGGCGGTCCCGCCGCACCGACCTCCGCGGCGGGCAAAGACATCAATTCGCAGCAGTTCAGCAACCAGGTTGCCTTCTTCAAGATCAGCCAGCTCGGCCCCTACCTCGCCACGCACACGATCTGCTGGTGCCCGAAGGACGTGGCCACCCGAGGCAGTGGCAAACTCAAACAACTCTGGCTCGCCCGCCCCCTCAAGCTCACCTCCTACTGCTGGAACGGCACAATCGGCGGCTACAACAACATCGGCAAACCGTCGGTCTCGCCCGACGGCCGCACCTACAAGCTAAGCGACTTCCTCGCGACCGACTGGCAGATGTGGGAGCAGAACGAACTCGACGCCCTCAACTTCAACGACGCGTCCAACGTCCCGCCTCCGGGCAACGTCGGCAACGGCGTCTCCATCCGGCACGCCGGCGTGGCCGGCTGGTGGAATCTCAACAATCCGAACGGCAACCAGCCGACGAAGAACCTGCCCGGCGGGGCGGTGGTCGGGGCCTTCGGCGGCAGCGCGATGATGGTGAAGTGGAACTACACCCAACAGCTCATCAACAAGGCGCCGGTGCCCAACGAGATTTTCAACGGGCCCGTTTACCGCTGAACCGGCAACCGGCCGGAAGGCGCATTCGTCGCCACCCGGACCAAGGGACGGAGCCGCTCCATCGTCTTGGTGCCGATGCCCGGCACGTCCTTGAGCTCGTCCGGGGAATGGAATGGGCGTCGGGCCATGATTCGTTCGGCGAGTTTGGGGCCGACTCCGGGGAGCTTTAGCAGTTCCTCGTAGCTCGCGAGATTCAGGTCCACCCCGGCACCTGCCTCGGTGGGAGTGGGACTGGCAATTCCAGGGCGGCGGGGCTCCGTGGTTGGGCGGGCAAAACGATTGGTATCCCACAGCCCGCGGTTTTCAGCCCGCGCAGTGAGTTCCAGGTTCTTGAGCTGACTGACCACCGTCGCCGCGCGGGTGCCGTCGGCCCGCACCGCCTTGATCCCATGCACCCGGGCGAGTCCATGGGCAACCAACTCCTCGCCCAGATTGCGGCCCTCCACCAACACCTCGCAGTAGAAGCGGGCCACCTGGCTGCGTCCGAGCCCGTTCTGCCAGCGGGTTTGGACCGTGAACTCCCGGCCCGCCAATCGTTCAGCCGTGAACTTCGCCGCGAGTTGGGCGGCCGGAACGATGTCTGCCGTCGCCACACCGAAGTAGGCGGCCTGGTCCTCGACGCGTTCCCTCAGGGAAGGGTCCGACTCGGGACAATCCACGAAATACAGACGCATCCCGTATTCGCGCCCGCGGTGCAGGATGCGGAAACTGTCACCGTCGGTCGGTGAATTGGTGACCAACCGGCAACGGTCGAGCACTTCCCACCGGCCCTCCGGGTGGGAGCCGTCCACGATCCGCTGGGCATGGACCGCCATGCCGGCCAGGCAAAGCACACCGAATACTACGGCGAGCCACCCGGTCGGTCTGGTGACGGTGGCATCGACCCTTCGCGCCTGCAGCATGACCGCAAAGTGCGCGGGGAACGTCCCCGTTGCACGCCGGAATCCGGCCCGGTCACTGCGGATTCGTGACGCAGAGTTTGAAACCCACCGCGGCACCCGTTACACCTTTCGCCATGAAGCCACGCCTGTTGCCCGCCCTCGCCTCGCTCGCCTTCACCGTGTCGCTCACCGCCGCCGTGGATTTCAACCAGGCCGTCCTGCCGATCCTCCGGGACCGCTGCATCGAGTGCCACGGTCCCGACAAGCAAAAGGGCCGCCTCCGCCTGGACACCAAGGCCGACGCCTTCAAGGGCGGCAAGAGCGGCAACCCCTCGTTCAAGTCCGGCGACGTGGCCGCCAGTTACGCGATTGCGCGCGCCGCGCTGCCCAAGTCCGACGACGATCACATGCCGCCCGAGGGCGACCCGTTGTCCGAAGCCCAGCTCAAGACCCTGAAGGACTGGGTGACCGAGGGCGCGAATTGGCCGGACGGCGTGGTCATCGCCCCGGCGAAGGCCGCTGCGGCCGCGCCCGCGCCTGTTTCCGCCCTGCCCGCCCGGCCGGTGCCGCCGCTGCCAGAACTGCCCAAGGATTTCAAACCCGCGGCCGGCGAAGCGGCGGCGCTGGCGGCGCTCGCCAAGTCCGGGGCCGAAGCCCGCCCGATCGCGCAGGGCCTGCCCTGGAAGGAGGTCAACCTGCGGTTGCTGGGCACCAACGTCACGGACAAGACCATCGAGCCGCTCAAGGACATCACGAGCCTCATCGAGGTCCGGCTCGGCACCACCAAGGTCACCGATGCCGGTCTCGCGGTGCTGAAAAACCTGCCGCAACTCCAGACGCTTGGACTGGAGCTCACCGGCATCACCGATGCCGGTCTTACCCAGCTCAAGGACCTCAAGAACCTCGTTTACCTCAATCTTTACGGCACCCAGGTCACCGACGCCGGACTCGAATCCCTCAAGGGTTTGAAGCATCTGCGCAGCCTTTACCTGTGGCAGACGAAGGTGACCCAGGAAGGCGCCAAGAAGCTTCAGGAGGCGTTGCCCGGCGCCATCATCAACACCGGCGCCGAACTCGTCGCGGCCGCTCCGGCCGAAAAGAAGGAAGAGAAAAAGGACGACAAGAAGTAGTCCTTCGCTGCCGGCTCATGAGTCCCGTGGCGCTGGAACCGTGGCTTCGGCAACGATTGCGCCGCGATGCCTTCGTCTGCCTCACGCTCGGTCCCTTGGCCATCGCGGGCGGCCTGCTCGCGCTGTTCCTCACGTTCTGGCTGGCTTACGCGTTCTCCTGGATTGTTGGCCGCGGGGGCGGATCGCTGATCGAGCTCTTGGGCGCCGCCCGCTGGCGTCCGGACCATCGCCAATGCCTGTGGGGCGCGACCGGCTTCACCGGCCTGCTGGTGTTCACCCATCTCCGCGGCCCCGGCCGACCGGCCGATCTCGGCGATTACCCCGCCGGCGAGCCGACGTTGCTGGGTGAAGCCCTAGCCCGAACAACGGCGCTTTCGCCGACTTCGCTCCTGTTGCTCCAACCGGGCTACGGTGCGCGGATGATCGTGGACCTTTTGCTGACCGGCCCCCGGCTGGTTCACGGCGGCGTCCGTCTGCTCCGCGAAGGCATGGCGAAATTCGGCGCCAATGTCAGCGCCGGTGCACACCTCCTCGGCCGCCTGCAAGTGTCGCCGGGCAAGGTGCCTTATGCGGACCTCTCGGCCGGTCAGGACGTGGCCGATCTGCGGGCGGCGATGCTCACGCTGTGGGGAGTTTCCGGCGTCATCTTCCTCGAACAGGGAATGACCCTCGCGGAAGAGCTCCGCGCCGAACTCGCTGCCCGCTCAGGGACCCCGGCGAACGATTGAGTCCCGCTGCGCCCACACCGGATCGGGCTGAGGATAGTCGAGATTGTAGTGCAGCCCCCGGCTCTCGGGACGCTGCAGGGCGCAGGCCACGATCAGCTCGGCCACCGTGCAGAGATTGCGCAATTCAAGCAGGTCGGCCGTGAGCGTGTAGCCCCAGTAGAATTCGCGGATCTCCTCCTGCAGGTTGCCCAGGCGTTTCTCCGCCCGCCGCAGACGCTTGTTGGTGCGGACGATGCCGACGTAATCCCACATCGTGCGCCGCAGCTCGTCCCAGTTGTGGGCGACCACGACCAGTTCATCGGGATCGGTCGCCCGGCCCGACTGCCAGGGCGGAATGGCCGGGGCCGGTTCGCCGGGGACATGAGCGAGGGCCTTCGCCGCCGCCCGGTGGGCACAGACGAGGGCTTCGAGCAGGGAATTGCTCGCCAGCCGGTTGGCCCCGTGCAGGCCGGTGCAGGCGACCTCCCCGATCGCGAACAGGCCGGCCACCTCGGTTTCACCATCCAGGTTTGTCACCACGCCGCCGCACTGGTAGTGCGCGGCCGGCACCACCGGAATCGCCTCGCGGGTCATGTCGATGCCGAACTCCAGGCACTTCCCGTGGATGTTCGGGAAATGCCCGCGGATGAATTCCGGCGTCTGGTGCGAAATGTCGAGGAACACGCAGTCCGCGCCGGTGCGCTTCATCTCGGAGTCGATGGCGCGGGCCACGATGTCGCGGGGGGCGAGTTCCGCCCGGCTGTCGTAGCGCGGCATGAACCGCTGTCCGTCGGTCCCGCGCAGCACGGCCCCTTCGCCGCGGACGGCCTCGGAAATGAGGTAGGTCTTGGCCTTGGGATGATAGAGGCAGGTCGGGTGGAACTGGACGAACTCCATGTTGGCCACCGGCACTCCGGCGCGATACGCCATCGCCACCCCGTCGCCCGTCGCAATGTCCGGATTCGTCGTGTAGAGATACACCTTTCCACTGCCGCCGGTGGCCAGCACGACCACGGGCGCCGCAAAGACGTCCACGCCGTGATCCGCCTCGCGAAACACATAGGCGCCGACGACGCGGTTGGGACCGACATAGCCGAGCTTGGCGGTCGTCAGGAGGTCCACGGCGAGGTGATTCTCGAACACGGCGATGTTCGGATGGGCCGCAATCGCCGCCAGCAGCGCCCGTTCGATCTCCGCGCCCGTGGCGTCCTTGGCGTGCAGGATGCGCCGTTTGGAGTGACCGCCCTCCTTGGTCAGATCGAGTTCCCGGCGTCCGGGTTCGCTCGGCACCTCGCGCTCCGTGAACTGCGTGCCTAGGGCGATCAGTTCCGCGATCCGCGCCGGTCCCTCCTCGACGATGCACCGCACGGTCGCCTCTTTGCAGAGACCCGCGCCCGCTTCCAGGGTGTCGTGGACGTGCAGAGCAAACGAATCTTCGCGGCTAGTGACGCTGGCGATGCCGCCCTGCGCCCAGTTGGTGTTCGAATCGGCGCGGCTCTTCTTGGTGACGATGGCCACGCGGCCCTGCGCAGCGACCTTCAGCGCAAAGGTCAGCCCGGCAATGCCGCTGCCGAGCACCAGAAAGTCGAACTTGTGCGTCATGGAAGCCATGCGGACGGGCGACCGTAATGCACCCTTGGCCGGACAACCAGCCCCGGAACCGCAAATTCCGGTCCGGCAGCTCAAATGGTCGCGCACAGAAGGCCGCCGACCCACGGCCGCCGACAGGAAAATGCTATCGCCAAGGCCGGCGTGCCTCGCTACCAGAAAGGCCGGTTGCCGTCCGGCGACCCGGTGGGGCGGTTGGCGCAGTGGCTAGCGCAGCTGCTTTACACGCAGTTGGTCGGGGGTTCGAATCCCTCACCGCCCACCATTTTCCACGAAATGACCGCTTCGCGGTGACCCGACTTCCGGTGCCGCCACGCAGTCCACGTGGCTTCGGCAGAGAATGATCGCCCTCGCGCAATCCAGCACGGACGGGACGAAGGCGTCGCTCCAATCACGCCCGCAGCTTCACCAGCAGGTCCTTGCTCTCGACCGTTTCGCCAAGGGCGCAGTGCAGTTCGGCGACCACACCGTCGGCCGGGGCCGTGACAGTGGTCTGCATCTTCATCGCCTCCATCATCAGGAGTTTGTCGCCCTTGGCGACCTTGTGACCGACGGTCACGGAAATGCTGGCGATGAGGCCCGGGATCGGCGCGCCCACCTGGAGCGGATCGGTGAGGTCAGCCTTGGGACGCGTCTTGGTCTGCGGGGCGACCTTCTTGTCCGTGATGTGCGTCTCGCGGGTCATGCCGTTGAGTTCGAACGTCACGGTGCGGCGGCCGTCCTTGTCGGGCTCGCCCACGTTCACGAGGCGGATCACGAGCGTCTTGCCGGGCTCGATCTCCGCGCTGATCTCCTCGCCGCGGCGCAGGCCGTAGTAGAAGGCGGGCGTGGGCAGCACGCTCACGTCGCTGTATTCGCGCAGGTGCTTGGCGAAGTCGGCGAAGACCTGCGGATACATTAGGTGGCTGAACACGTCGTCTTCGGTGGCGTCGCGCCGCAGCTTGTCGGTGAGTTCCCGGCGAAGTTTGTCGAGGTTCACCGGTTCGGCGCGGTTGCCGACCTTGCCAGCCTTGAAGGCGGCCTGCGCCTCTTTGAACCGCTTCTCGCCGAGGACGACGCGCTGGACCGCTTCCGGGAAACCGCCGTCCGGCCAGCCGAGCCCGCCGCTGAGCATGTCGAGGACGCTCTCGGGGAACGGCGTGGCGCCCGGCTCCAGGTTCACCACGTCGGCGGGCCGGATGCCCTTGCTGAAGAGGAACAGCGCCATGTCGCCCACGACCTTGCTGGACGGCGTGACCTTCACGATGTCGCCGAAGAGTTCGTTCACCTCGGCGTAGGTGCGGGCGATCTCGGGCCAGCGGTGCGAAACGCCCATGCTGGCGGCCTGCTCCTTGAGGTTCGTGTATTGGCCGCCCGGCATCTCGTGCAGATAG
>CAIWAH010000110.1 GCA_903910585.1 uncultured Verrucomicrobiota bacterium | reverse complement strand
GCGGTGGCCCAGGGCGATCTGGCCGGGGCCGGGCGCTACTTCACGGAGGACAAAGCCATCGCCGAACGCCTCGCCGCCAGCGACCCCGCCAATGCCGCGTGGCAGCGCGACCTCTCCGTCTCGCTCAACAAACTCGGCAACCTCGCCGTGGCCCAGGGCGATCTGGCCGGGGCCGGGCGCTACTTCACGGAGGACAAAGCCATCGCCGAACGCCTCGCCGCCAGCGACCCCGCCCATGCCGCGTGGCAGCGCGACTTGGTGGTCTCCCACTTCAAGCTCTTCCAGCTCGCGCAGCAGTCCGGCGACGAGGCGGGAATGCAGGCCGCAATGCGCGCCTGCTTCACCGTCCTCGACGGCATGAAGCGCCGCGGGATGCACCTCGACCCGGCCGCGGCCCAGCTCCACTCCCAGCTCGAACCCCTGTTCGCTCCGCCTCAACCATAGCCGGCGGGGTCGCAAGTCCCCGCTTTCCTCCACCGCGGGTGTGCCGCCGGACGAGCGGAGTGTGGCGACCGAAGTGATGCCATTTCCCAAACACGTCCGGTAATTGCGGTGGGCGGATTGCCCCGCAATCCGCGGCGGTTCCCAGGGGAAGCCGCCCACCGTTGGGAGCATGGTTGAAACCTCGAGCCGGCGTGCCGCCGTGGCCGCGCAAGGCTGACTTCAGACCCATCCGCGCCCAAGAAATCAGTCCGTATCCGCCCGCCATTCCCTCTCCTGGGGGAGAGGGAAAGGGTGAGGGCGGGCGTTCCCTCCATCTCCAGATTGATGGACACAAATGGCAGGTGGCCCGCCCTCACCCCGGCCTTCTCCCCCCAGGAGAGGGAGAAGCCGCAGCCAGCGTCAGACCGACCGCCGCCCCCAACTGTCGTCCGTTTCCGGTTTCCAGAACCCAACGGGGAAGGGGGCTCGCCCCCAGTCCTCCGGTCGAATTCCGGCTCGCGATCATTTGCGGACCGGTGCTGCGGGTCCACCCGGGGGTGCATGGCAGGATCATCAGGGGCACATCTTGGCACTGCCCCCGGTGGTTTGCTCCCTCGCCCCGCAGCGGAGCGCGGGGAGAGGGGTGGGGAGAGGGGGTGCCCAACGAAGGGTCGCGGGTTTCTTCAAGCTGCCTCCTCTCCCCAGCCCTCTCCTCCACCGCGTGGAGGAGAGGGAGGCGGGGGCGGTGACAAGATACGCCCGATCATCAGCGCCGCTCTCGATGAGCCCCGCCGGCGCGGTCGTGGGGGCGCGCGGCGAACGCGTCCGAAACCGCCGCGACCGGATGTTCCTGCCGCGCGGGAAGCCTTCGGGCCGCCGCAACCCGAATCCGGAAAACAAGACTCCGGCGGCAGGACCGCGGAGCGGGCCTGACCGCCGGAGGGCGCGAACGGAATGACCGGGCCGAGCTTCGGCTCAGACGTTCCGGAAATTCGGGATCTGGATCTTCTCGCCGCCGCGCAGGGCGCTTTCGTGGGCGAGGATGCCGACCATCGTCCAGTTCACCGACTGGTGCACGTCGGGGAAGCTGGGCCGGTTCTCGATGATGCTCATGACGAACTCGTGCGCGAGATGCGGGTGGCTGCCGCCGTGGCCGCTGCCCTGCTTGAAGGACAGGTGGACGTTCTCGCTCATGTCATACACGCCCTTCGTCGTGAACGGCCGGATGCCTTCGGGCAGCAGGTGCGCGTAGTCGGGGATCTTCACCTTCTGCACCTCCTCGCCGCCGACGTGCAGCACGGGATCGTCGTGCTCGACGAGCTGCCACTCGAACGAGGTCTGCGAGCCGTAGCAGTCGAAGCTTTCCTGGTATTGCCGGGCGGTGTCGAAGAGGTAGCGGGTCACCTCGCCGGCCACGTCCTGGTTGCGGACCTTGAAATGCGCGGTCTCGAAGGCGAACGGCGAGCCATACTTGGCGATGCGCGCCTCGGAGATGCGGCCGGAACCGAGGCAGGAGACGAACTCGGCCTCGCCGTTGACGATGCCGAGGCACGGGCTGACGCAGTGGGTGGCGTAGTGCATCGGGGGCAGGCCTTCCCAGTAACCGGGCCAGCCGTCCATGTTCTGGAGGTGGCTGCCGCGCACGAACTGGATGCGGCCGAGCTTGCCGGTGTCACGCAGCTCGCGGACGTAGAGGTATTCGCGGCTCCACACCACGGTCTCCATCATCATGTATTTCTTACCGCTTTCCTTGCTGGCCTTCACGATCTCGCGGGCCTCCTCGAGCGTGGTGCAGGCGGGCACGGTGCAGGCCACGTGCTTGCCGGCGCGCAGGGCGGCGATGGACTGCGAGGCGTGCAGGTGGATGGGCGAGTTGATGTGCACGCAGTCCACGTTGGGATCGCGCAGCAGGTCCTCGAAGCTCGTGTAGCGCTTCTCGATGCCGAAGGCGTTGCCGGTGGCGTCGAGCTTGTCCTGGGAGCGCTGGCAGATCGCATACATGTGGGCATGCGGATGCCGTTGGTAGATGGGGATGAACTCGGCGCCGAAGCCGAGTCCGACGATGGCAATGTTGAGTTTGCGGCTCATGCGAACGACTGGACTGGTATGATGTAGGTCGCCGGTCGGGACGGCCAGCACGCCCAAGGGCTGGCCACCGGATCAGCGGGATGCGGAAAGTGAACTCGCCGCCGCAAAAGGGGGTCAACGGCAAACTCGGTTCCGGGCCAGTTGCCGCTGAGAACGGACGCAGGACCGCTGAGGTTTTCCGAGCCGCGAGGGTCAAAACGGATACAATCCCCCCCGTGCGGCGTTATGGCCGCAGGTGCCGGACGAAAAATTCCAGCCGCCGCCGGCTGGCCCACGGCGTTTCGCACGCGCCGTGCCCCGCCCCGGGAACGACCATCAGCTCGTATTCCTTGCCAGCCTTGGTCAGGGCCGAGGCGAACTGCAGGGTGCTGGCCGGGTCCACGTTCTTGTCGAGTTCGCCCACGACCAGCAGGAGCGCACCCTGGAGCTTCGCGGCGTTCGCCGTGTTGGAGTTCTCCGCGTATTGCGGTCCGACCGGCCAGCCCAGCCACTG
>CAIWAH010000109.1 GCA_903910585.1 uncultured Verrucomicrobiota bacterium | reverse complement strand
GTCTCGAAGACCTGATTCCCTACTCGTTCGACGGCACGGCGGCGCTGAGCCAGATGCCCGGCTGCGTTGTGTTCGCCCGGTCCGCGGCCGACGTCGTGGCGGTGCTGGAGATCGCCCAGCGCACGAAGACCGCCGTGGTCACGCGCGGTTCCGGCACGGGCCTGAGCGGCGGCAGCCTGCCATCGGCCGATTGCATCGTGCTCTGCACGGTGAAGATGAACCGCATCCTCGAAGTGGACCGGGCCAACCTGACGATGCTGGTCGAACCCGGCGTGACCACGCTGCAGGTCGCGGATGCCGCAGCGGCCGTCGGGCTCTTTTATCCGCCCGATCCGGGCTCGATGAAGATCTCCACCATCGGCGGCAACGTCGCCGAGAACTCCGGCGGCCTGCGCGGGCTGAAATACGGCATCACCCGCAACTACGTGATGGGGATGCAGGTCGTGCTGCCGGACGGCGAGGTGCTGTTCACCGGCAACAAGTGTGTGAAGGACGTCGCCGGCTATTCGCTGAAGGACCTGTTCATCGGCAGCGAAGGCACGCTCGGCGTCATCACCCAGGTGCTGCTCAAGCTGATTCCCAAGCCGGCGGCCAAGAAGACGATGGTCGCCACCTTCAGCGCGATGGACACCGCGGCACAGACCGTCAGCGACATCATCGCCGCCCAGATCATCCCCTGCACGCTGGAGTTTCTCGACCGCATGACCATCCGCTGCGTGGAGGATTTCGCGAAGATTGGCCTGCCGCTCGACTGCGAGGCGCTGCTGCTCATGGAAACCGACGGTCATCCCGCGCAGGTCGAGGACGAGGCCCGGCAGATGGAGGCGATTGCGCGCAAGAACGGCTGCATGGAAGTCCGGGTCGCGAAGGACGACGCGGAAGCCAACAAGCTCGCCAGCGCCCGCCGCAGCGCCTTCAGCGCCTTGGCCCGGGTGTCGCCGACGACGATTCTGGAGGACGCCACGGTGCCCCGCAGCGAACTCGCCCAGATGGTCCGCTTCTGCAATCAGGTCGCCGAAAAATACCGGCTGCGTATCGGCACCTTCGGCCACATGGGCGACGGCAACCTGCATCCCACGTTCCTCACCGACGAGCGCAACCACGAGGAGATGGAACGCGTGCATGCGGCCTTCCGGGAAATCTTCGACGAGGCGATCCGGCTCGGCGGCACGATCACCGGCGAACACGGGGTCGGCGTGGCCAAGCGGGAGTTTCTGCCGAAGTTCATGGGCAACGCCCAGATGCGTGTGATGCGCGAGCTGCGGAAGGCGCTCGACCCGAATGGCATTCTGAACCCGGGCAAGATGTTCGACTAGGCCGGGTGGCGCGGGGCATCCGAAAACAGAACGGGCCGGGAACGTGAGTTCCCGGCCCGTTTCGCTGGGCGTCCGAGGCGCCTTACTTCAGGCGCAGCGCGATCTGCTTGTCGAGTTCCGAGGCGAGGTCCACGTCGGCGCCGCCCATCTTCTTGCGGGCCTGCACCTGGATCTGGCTGATCGCGGGCTCGATCTCGGTGACCTTCACCCACACGGTCCGCTCGTCCACCTTCGCGGCGAGGGTCAGCGCAATCGTGTTCTCGCCGGTCAGCGTGCCATTGAAGGCCAGGGTTTCCTTGGCGGCCGCAAAAAGCTGGGAAGCCGGGCGTTCATAGCGGCTCTCGATCGTGTCCTTGGCGAAGGGGACACCGACCTTCTTGCGGCCTTCCTTCGTGGAATAGCAGCCGGAGGCGAACAGGGCGGCCAGCGCGACCGTGGCCAGGGCGGAAAGTTTCTTCATGTCCGGCGGATGCAAACACACCGGCCCCAACCGTCAAGCCCGGCGCGGACGATTGCGGCGGAAGCGGCGCGGCGGATTGGAGGCGCGCCCATGGCCGGCGCGGGAATGGAGGGCGCTTCGGAAACGTTGCCAATCTGTCACTGTGTTGACAGTGGATTGGCCGGTCCATACCGTCGCCTTGGTCCGGGTTGTAGCACGTTTCTTCAGCGGGGTCCCCCACCCCCACCTCCTTGGCGTCTGCGGCCCGGACCACCTGCCTCGGAAGCTGTCGGGACGGCACATTTTCGACAAATGCGTTGACTCGTGGGAGCAGGTCCGTAAAACAGCGCCCCGCTTCGCGGGGGTGTAGCTCAATTGGTTAGAGCGCTGCCCTGTCACGGCAGAGGTTACGGGTTCGAGCCCCGCCACTCCCGCCATTCCCCGCCAGCGGAAAATTTCCTGAGTCGCCGTTCCGGCCGCCCTCTGTCCTCTTCAATTCCTATAATTCTGCGGGCTGAAATTAAAGGGAGCCGCCCCATTCTTTAATTTCCATTCGCTGGCAGGGGGAAAGAGATCCTCACCGATGTCCTGTCGAATCACCAGGGGAGGCGATGGCGGGTTAGTTTGGTTGGCTGTCGGTCCGGGGGGAGTTCCAGCGTAAGCCAGCCGCCGTCTTTCAGAGTCTGGCAACCGGTGGGGGCCGGGCACAGGGCGATGCGGAAGTGTTTCCAGCAGCCGGCGCTGTTCAGGGCGATGGACAGGCGACGGGCGGTCACCCCGAGAAAGTTCAGCCGGGGCATGCCGGCGAGCAGCCGCGCGGCGCGCCAGATCGCCGGGGTGTGCAGGTGGCCGATGATCGTTTGCTCGACCTGCCGCAGCCGGGCGCGGACTTCCGGCAGGTCCCAGAGAAACCGAAGCGCCGTCGGGTCGTGGACGAAGAGCAGGACGCGCGCGCCGGGTGACAACCGGCTGAATTCGAGTCCGATTCGGGCCTGGAGCGCGGCCTGCGCCTCGCGCCAGCGGTCCGCTTCGTCGGCCAGGCCCTCCGCCTCGAACACGGGCCAGGCGAGCGGGGTGGAGGCCAAGCCGAAGAGGACGTAATCGCCGAATTCGCGGTGCCAGAACCGGCTCAAGCCCAACTCGCGTTCACAGCGGAGCAGGCTTTGCCAGCGGGGGCCTCCAGCGCCGCCGAACAGGCTCTTCTTGCCGAGATCGTGGTCGCCGATGGTCGTGAGCACGCGGTCGCCGTAGGCGGCCCGGAGTTCACTCAGCGCGAGGCCGGCGCTTTCGAGGGCCGCATCGTCGCTGACGCCGACGTAGGCGGAGTCGATCGTGAAGTCGCCGTTCGCGATCACGAGGTCCGGGGCGGGGTTCGCCGCGATGATCCGGCCAAGCTTGTCGTTGTGGGCGAAGGGGTCGCGCAGCCAGCCGTAGTGACGCCAGAGGTGCGCGGCAGTGCGCGCCAACCGGTTGGGCATGACGCGGGCCTCGTGTCCCCGCCGGAGCTGTTCCTGCGGGCCGGCGAAGTGCAGGTCGGAGACGACGAGGAGCTTCATGCGCGCGCGGGGGTCAGGCTGCCGGAGCGGCCGGACTGACGCCAGCCGGCGCCGCCGGGTCGGGTTCGCCGCCCAGTTCACGCCACCATTGGTGATAGAGCCGTTCCATGGCCTCGCGGGGTTCCTCAACCAGAAGTGCCTCGCGGATCTTTGTGGCATACATGCCGAACGCGAGCGGGGCGACGTGCTCGACCCGGCGCAGGCGGATGGGCAGCGCGTCCCGGTTCAGGCGTAGGAGAAATGCCTTCGCCGCGGGGGCATCGAGGAAGGCATGGGTCGCCTCGCGGCGGGCTTCGCGCAGCAGAACGTGATCGGGCTCATGCTGCGTGAGGACGTTGAAGATCACTTCGGACGACCACTGGAGCTTCCGCACCGACTTCTGTTCGCCGAAGAGGTTGCGGTAAACCATCAGCCCGGTCTGCGCCGCGTTGCGAAAGTGGTATTTCAGCAAATCGGACCGGGCGAGGGACTCCACCAGTTGCGCGTCGAAGTCCTCCTCGGCGAGCAGCCCGGGCAGGTCCGAGCCGCCGAGCGCCTGACCGTCGGTGACCGTCAGCACGAAGCCATAATCGTCGGGCGTGGCGACGGCATTGCCGCCGCGCAGCCGGGAGAGCCGCAGCGCCACGACGCGGCTGAGGGCGTCATTCGCGGCACGGCCGATGAGCGCGTGAAAGAAGTAGTGCCGGGCCGTCACCGGAACGGCCGCGGGAACGGGAGGCCGTTCCAGCGCCGGCAGGCCGGGCACGAGATCGGGCTGGGTGAGCCGGCGGGTGCGTTCGCGTCCGGAACGGCTCAGGCGCTTTTCAGCAACGGGCTGAGACGTGGCGGGTTCCGGCCGGTCGAGCAGTTCCTCGACCAGCAGGAAGTCTGCGGTAGGAATCTCGCTCGCCTGCATCTGCGTGGCATGGATCCGGAAGACAACTTCCGCATTGGGCTTCTCGATTTCGAGGCGTTCCGCGATCCACGGAATCAGCGCGGGCGTCTCGTTGAACGGCAGCGCCTCCATGCGGGCCCGCAGCTCCGCCCGGAACAACGCGATTTCCTGCCCGACGCGGTTGGAGAGCGGCATCTTGTTAGCGCCCCAGCGTGGCACGGTCGGCGTCGCTCCGTCCGCCCGGGTCACGAAGGCCTCCATCATGCCGGTCCGTTCGAGGCGCACCGGCCGGCCGCCGAGGGTGAACACGTCGCCGGGACGGAGATTGCGCAGGAACGATTCCTCGACCGTGCCGAGCTGGGCATTGCGCAGCAGCACCCGGACGACGCCTTCGTTCGGAATGGTGCCGACATTCTGGAGAAAATCGCGGCGGGCAGCTCCGGGCCGCGCCTCGTAAACGCCGCGGGTCTCATCCAGGACGATCTTGCCGAAGACATCGGTGTATTGGCGGCGCAGCGATTTTCCTCCGCCGGCCAGGTAGTCGAGGACGTCGTCGAACTCGGCCCGCGCCAGGCCACGATACGGCCAGGCCCGGCGGACGAGCTCGAAGGCGGCTTCACAGTCCACTTCGCCCAGACAGCCCAGGCTCATCAGGTGCTGCGCGAGCACGTCGAGCGGCGCGTGCGGGATGCGGACGCCATCCAGATGTCCGCGCCGGGCCAGCCGGGCGGTCGCGGCGCACTCCACGACGTCGTTGACGTTGGTCGCCATGAGCAGGCCGCGGCTGACTTCGGTGAGGCTGTGGCCCGCGCGGCCGGTGCGCTGGAGCGCCTTGCTCACGCCCTTCGGCGTCGAGAGCATGACCACGAGATCAATCGTCCCGATGTCGAGGCCGAGTTCGAGCGAGGTGGAGCAGACGACGCAGCGGAGTTCGCCGCGCTTGAGCCGGTCTTCCACGTCGAGCCGCACATCGCGGTCGAGACTGGCGTGATGGCACTCGATCTGGCCGGCGAGCGCCGGCACATGTTCCTTGAGCCAGTAGGTCGCCGATTCAGCGCCGCTGCGCGTGTTGGTGAAAACCAGCGTGGTGCGGAACTTCTGCACCAGCCGGCCCAGCGCGCGGACCATGCGCACGCCGCTGAACCCGGCCAGCGGATACGGATGCCGCTGGAGGGGCGTGTAAACCTTGAGCTCGATGCGTTTCGCCGCGGACACATCGACCACCTCGCATTGACCGTGGGTGCCGGCGAGGAACTGCGCGACTTCCGCCAGCGGGTGAACGGTCGCGGAAAGGCCGATGCGTTGGACACGGGCCGGTGCCGGGTTTTCGCCGGCGAGTTTCAAGGCATCCAACCGTTCCAGGCTGAGCGCGAGGTGCGAGCCCCGCTTGTTTTCCGCGAGGGCGTGGATTTCGTCCACAATCACCCAGCGGACCCGGCGCAACGCGCCCAGCCATTTCGGCTGGCTCAGGAGCACGGCCAGGCTTTCCGGTGTCGTCAGCAACAGGTGCGGCGGCTGGTCGAACTGCTTCCGCCGCTCGTCGGCCTCGGTGTCGCCCGAACGCAGTCCGACGCGGATCGGCGGGTTCTCGCCGTAGATTTCCCGGAGCGGGCCCGCGAGGTTCTTTTCGAGATCGTAACTGAGAGCGCGCAGCGGTGACAGGTAGAGGCAATGAATGCCCGGCCCCAGCGGAGCCGACTCCGCCTCGCGGGCCAACTGATCGAGCACCTGGTAGAACGCCGCGAAGGTCTTGCCAGTGCCGGTCGCGGAGACGATGAGGGCATTGTGCCCGGCGTGAATGACCGGCCACGCCGCCGCCTGCACCGGCGTCGGGGCGGCGAAGCGGCGCGCAAACCATTCGGCAACCGGCGAACGGAGGTCGGCCATCGGTGGCTCGACGGTAACGGCGGACGTCCGCCTGTCAGGTGTTCGTGTCGCGGAACCCGACGGCCAGTCGCCCCGGCCCTTGCGGGGCAAGGGGCAATTTTCGGCGCGTCGGCGCCAGTTCACGGGCTTGAACGCGGCGAAAATCGGGAGAAAGTCACCGCGTGATGTTCCTCCGCCGCTTCGCCGCCGGAGCGCTGGCTCTCGGCACGGCGCTCGCCGATCCGACTCCGACGGTGACCCTGACCAATGCGCCCGCCGACGCCCTGGCCGCCCTGCCGCGTCTGCGGGTGGCGCCCGGCCTGAAGCTGCAGCTCTGGGCCAGCGAGCCGCTGATCGAGAATCTCACCAGCGTCAGCTACGATCACTCGGGCCGGGCCTACGTGGTGGAGACCGGCCGGCGCCGCACCAGCGTGTTCGATGTCCGCAACCTGCAGCCGTGGCTGGACGACGACTTCGCCCTCCGCACGGCGGCCGACCGTGCCGCCTTTCTTCGGCGGGTGCTGAATCCCGGCGACACGAATTATCCGTCCTTCCTCGAAGCCGTCCACAAGGGCGGCAAGGGCGGCTTCCAGGACTTCAACCGCGATGGTGTGCTCGACAGCCGCGATCTGGAAGTGGAGGCCGAGCGCATCCGCCTCGTGACCGACACCGACCACGACGGCCGGGCCGACCAGGCGGCGGTGTTCGCCGAAGGTTTCAACGGCATCGTCGCCGGCGTGGCTGCGGGCTTGCTCGCCGAAGGCACCAACGTGTGGTTCGCCAACATTCCCGAGCTGTGGCGGTTTCCGGCCGCCGGCCCGCAGGGGGCGTCCACGCCGCCGCACTCGCCCAGGAATTCCTCGCCGCTGCTCGACGGATTCGGCGTCCACATCGCCTTCGGCGGCCACGATCTCCACGGGCTCATCAAGGGTCCCGACGGGCGCATCTACTTCAGCATCGCGGACCGCGGCACGTGCGTCACCAACCGCGAGGGCCGGGTGATTTCGGTGCCCGACACCGGGGCGGTGTTCCGCTGCGAACCGGACGGCCGCGACTTCGAGGTGTTCGCCACCGGGCTGCGCAATCCGCAGGAACTCGCTTTCGATGACGACGGCAACCTGTGGACCGCCGACAACAACGGGGATGGCGGCGACAAGGCCCGTTGGCTGCTCCTGCTCGAAGGCGCGGACTATGGATGGACGCTGGGCTGGCAATGGCTGCCGAAAATGGGCGCGTGGAACTCGGAGCGGCTGTGGCATCCGTTCACGAACAACACCGCGGCATCGCAACTGCCGGCGGTCGCCAACATCGGCCACGGACCCGCGGGCATCGCGCATTATCCGGGCACCGGTTTGGGCGAACGCTTTCGCGGACATTTCTTCTACGCGGATTTCCCCGGAGGCATCCGGCACTACCGGGTCGAACCGGACGGCGCCTTCTTCCGCGTGGTTCAGGCCGAAGGGGCCGATTCCTGGAAATGGCTTGAGGACAATTCCGCCGCGAACACCACCGGCAAGGTGCTGTGGGACCTGTCGCCCGTGGATGTCACATTCCCGCCCTTCGGCGGCCTGATCGTTGCCGACTGGGTGCAAGGCTGGGAAAAGACCGGCAAAGGCCGCCTGTGGCATGTCGTTGATCCTTCGCTGGCCAATGACCCCGCCATCGCCGAGGTCGGGCGCCTGTTGGGCGAAGGCATGGTGCCGCGCGAGGAGAAGGAACTGCTCGGCCTGCTGAGTCACCGTGATCAGCGAGTTCGCCTCGAGGCGCAGTGGGGGGCCGCCCGCCGGTATGGGGCGGGGAAGGGGACCCGGGCGGCCGCCAGTCTCGTGGGCCGACTCACGAAGCTCGCCTTGGGGAAAAAGGAACCCGTGCTCGGTCGCGTGCACGCGCTGTGGGCGCTGGCGCAGATGGCCCGGCTGGACCCGACAATGGATTTGGCTGACCTGCTGCCCACGCTGGCGGATTCCGATGCCACGGTTCGTTTGCAGGCGGTCCGCTCCCTCGGCGGCCGCAAGCTGCTGAACGCGTTTCCGGAACTGGCCAGACTGGCGACCACCGATTCGTCCCTGGCGATCCGGGCCGCGGCCGTGCGCGAACTCGGCCGTTACCATGACCCGCGGGGTGCCGCGCCGGTATTTCGGACCGCCACGGGCAAGCTGGGCGCGCTGTTCGGCCGACCCAGCGAAGTGGCTCCCGCGGTGAGCCTGGAGCCGGTATTCGCGGCCCTGCGGGCTGACACGTCCCGGGATCCGGTGCTGCTGGCTGCCGCGGCCAGTGCCTTGGGACATGCGTGGGCGAATCCGGGTTTCACCGAGAAGGTCCAGAGCGCGTCTCGGGATCCGTCCGAGCGCGTCCGGCTCGCGGTGCTCCTGGCACAGCGACAACACGGCGCCTCCGGCCTGACCAATTTCCTCAGCGATCCCGCGCCGCAGTTGGTGCTGGAAGCGGCCCGGGCCATCCACGATCTGCCGGTCGCCGCCGGCTTGCCGGCGCTCGCGGGACTTCTGACCGCGCAACCGCCGTTGCTCGCCGGCGGCGATGCCAACTGGCCGGCCTCCCTCAACTTCACCCAGACCGAGTGGCAGACGTGGATTCTGCGCCGGGCGGTCAATGCGGCCTTTCGACTCGGCGGCGAAGCCCACGCCCGGGCCATCGCGGAACTGTCCCTGCGGCCCAGCACCCCGGAAGCGGTGCGCGTCGAAGCCTTGGAAACCCTCGGCCTCTGGCCCAACCCGCCGCGCCGTGACCGGGTCGTCGGCCTCCACCGGCCGCTGCCGCCCCGTGACCGCGAGGTGGCCCGGCGCGCGTTGCAGCTGGTCTGGAGCCGCGCCACTGCTGCCAGTTCGCCCGTGCCGGTGCTGCTCGCGGCGTTGCGCGCCGGGGCCGCCCTCGAACTTCCCGACCTTGCCCTCACCATGGCCGCGCTGAACTCGCATCCGGAGGCGACGGTGCAGGACGAGTTGCGCCGCCTGCGCGAACTCACCGGCCGCGTGACGGTCGAGGACCTGATTGCGCGGCTCGATTCAGGACCGGTTTCCAGTCGCCAAAGTGCGTTTGCCCGGCTGGCGTCGGCCAAGGATCCGAAGGCCGTGATCACGCTGGCGGAATGGGCCGAACGGTTGGCCGCCGGCAAGGTGGCCGACGAACTCCGCGCGGATGTCTGGGAGGCGGCCCAGAAGGCGGCCGACCTGGCCGGCGGTGCTGCCCGCGTGCCGACGTTGGCCCGGGCGCTGACGCAATGGACCAATTCCTGGGCCAAGGACGACGTGCTCGCTCCGCTCCGGGTGGCGCTGGTTGGGGGCGACGCAGTCAATGGCCGGAAGCTGTTCGCCGAGCGTGCCGACTGGGGCTGCCAGCGTTGTCACAAGCTCGGCGGTGAAGGCGGCGATGTCGGTCCCGACCTCACGGGACTGGGCCGGACCAAAGGCCGGGAATACGTGCTGCGGGCCATCGTGAATCCCAACGCCGAGATCGCTCCGGGCTACGAATCCGTGCTGCTCGAACTGAACGACGACTCGACGGTGGTCGGTGTGCTGCGCGAGGAAAAGCCGGATGAACTGATCGTCCTGGTGCCCGAAACCGGCCGCACCGTGGTCAGGAAGTCGGACCTCAAGTCGCGCGCCAGCGTCCTCTCCGCCATGCCGGAAGGCCTCGGCGACCTGATGACCCGCCGCGAACTCCGCGACCTGGTCGAGGCGATGGCGAAGTGACGGCGGTCTCCGTGGCTCCCTGCGAAAATCGCGGACGAATTGTTGTCATCGCGAAGCGGATTCTCCGTTGAACCGCCGGGAAACCACTCATCGTGAGCACCAACCTGCGCCGGATTTCAATTGCCCTTGCCGTGCTGCTGACTGCCTGGCTGCTGGCGCCCGTGCCCGCCCAGAACGCACCGGCCCTGCGTTCGCCCCAGCCGTTGGCCGGCGGCGGCTGGCGGTTGGCGTGGAGCGGGGAAACGGGCCGGGTTTATCGCCTTGAGCGCGCGCCCAGGCTGCTGCCCACCGGCGTTGGGGAATGGCAGCCGGTCGCCACGGTGACCGCCACCAACGGTCTTATCGTGGCGGACGACCTGGTCGCCCCGGGGGATCAGGCGCGGTTTTACCGGGCTGTGTTGGTCACGGAATCCGGAACCTTGCGGGTGGGCGTGACCGATCTCGTGGCGGATGCGGTGATCACCAATGAGACCGGTGTGGTCCTGACCGGCAACGTGCGGGCCGGCCGCGCGGTGATTCGGCCCACCGTTCCGGTCACGGTGGACCTCGTGGCCCGCCGGCTGACGGCCGAGGGTGAATTGGAGCTGCCCAACGGGGTGCGGTTGTCCGGCAACTTTTCGGCCGACCTTGCGGCGGCCTCACTGCGCGTGACCGGTGATCCGGCTCCGTTTGGCCTCGGGGATTGGCTGGGAGTGGATCCTCGGGAGCTGGCCGTGGATCTTGATTCCGGGGCCATCGCCGGGGCCGGGGTAATCAGCGTCCGCCTTGAAACTCCGGCGGCACGCCCCGCCCGGGCGGCGGAGGCGGACACAGTTGTGCTGCTCGACGGAACGTGTGAGTCCGCGGCCGATCCCGACACGCTGAACTTCACCGGCACCGCCAGTTATCGGGACGTGACCGCGGAGGGCAGCGGAACCCTGGGCATCGGCGCCGGCACATTCAGCCTGACCGGACGCGTGCGGGTGCCGGGCGCGGGCGGCCTGGCGTATCTGCTGGAGCCGGGCCGGTTCGGCTTGGTTCGCCCTGCCGATCAGCCCGCGGAATTCACCGTCGCCGGCCAGTCGGCGTTGGCGCCGGCCGGCACCGGGCAGTTGACCGGCAGTCTGAAACTGGACGGATCCCTGGCACTTATCTGGACTGGACCGGCGGAGGTCGGCGCGCTGCGGTTTCCGCGGCTGACGGTCCGGCTGGAGCGATCCGGTCTGGTCGGGGCGGTGGCGGGCCTGCGGTTTGAAGGGCCGCTGGAACTTCCCCGGGTGGGCGGCACGGAATTGAAAGGCGTCATCCGGCCGGACGGCACGACCACCAATCTGACCTCGCTCGCTCCGCTGCAGTTGGGCGCGCTCAACATCCGTCCGCGCACCAGCGGCGAGACGACGGTGCCGGTGCTCACGCTGGTCCGGTCCGAAGTGAACCGGCAGACCCTCCGGGTGCAGGGCGAATTCCTGACGCCCGAGGAACAGGGCGTTCAACCGGTCCGGGTGAACGGCGAACTGGTCCTCAGCGGCGGCACGGCCGGCCTCGACGTCGAGTCGCTCCACGTCACCAACGAACTTCCCATTCCGCGGTGGCCGCTGCCGCAACGGGTGCAGCTCACCAACTTCTCGCTGCGGCTGACTTACACGAACTCGGATTTCGAGGCCCGGCTCCGCGGCCAAGTGGTCCTGACCATCGAGTCCAACCGGCCCACCACCCTCCAGCTCGACACCGCCCTGGCCGCGAATGTGGATGACCCCGCGGACGTGGGCCTCGACGCAGCCCTGCGGGTGCAGAAGCTGAGCCTGCACGACCGGTTCTTCGTGACCGACGCCCAGTTCCGTCTGCTCGTGGGCAGCAAGCCGGCCTTCGCCACGTTGACACTGCTCGACGGCGCGGCCGGATTGTTCCCCAGGTTCACCGAGACCAACACGCCGGCACTTCTGCAACGTTCCGACTTTCACCTCTACGCTGACGGCATCGGGGCAAGCCTGACGTTGTCGGAGGAAGGCGTGAGCTTCATGCTGACCAACGGCTTTCTCCAGCTGCCGCTGCTCTTCACCAACCAGCCGGCCGGCCTCTGCCCGGACAACTCCTCCGGCACCCGGATCGCCCTGGACCAGGACTCCGCCGTGACGGTGGAGGTCCGCGGTCCGCGGCCGGAAGACCTGACCGTCCGGGCGACGGGGGCGCTGAACTTCACCAACATTGCCGTCCTCCCGCAGCTCGACGGCTTCGCGGCCGAACTGTGCCGGGCGTCGCTGGTGTTCAATCCGGGCGGCCTGCCCTACCTCACCAACCTCCAGGGTGCCGTGGTCCTCCCGTTCCCGAAAGGACAGACCAACCGCGTCGATCTCATTGACGGAGCCTGGGGCCTGGATGGCTTCCCCACCGGCACGATCGCGCTGCGCGACGACCTGAAGCTCTACGACGACCACGGTCTCAGGTTCACCTTGCTCGGCCGGGGCGCCGGCCGGACGCCCTGCACCAACGGCGTTGCGCTGACCGCCCTCCGCGACGCGGACGGCGGGTTGCCGACGCTCGTGCTCGACGGCGCTTCCGAGCTCATCCTGCCCGCCGACCTGGTCACCGAGGTGGACGGCGACTTCGTGAAGAATGTCACCTGCGCCACCCTCACCCTGCCCGGGCACCCGCCCTACCTGCCCCAGCTGGACGTGCAGGCGCTCCAGTTCGGCGGCACCTTCCACCTGGGGGGGCGAGGGCGGGTTCCTGCTCACCAATACGCTCTTTACGATCCAAAACCTCGACAACCTCTTCGAGCCCACACCGACCGAACCCTTTGTGCTGGCATTGAGCGGCACCCTCGCGGTGCCCAATGGTCCGGCGTTCACCCTCAAAGACGCGCGCCTCACCCAAAGCGCCCGCAACCAGGCACCAAAGTTCACGCTCGGCGGCCTCGGTTACAGCGAGCATGAGTTCGCCCTGGCGCAGAAACTTCCAGTGCGCGTCACCGCGGCCTCCTTCGATTTCAAGGACCCCAACAAGCCCCTGCCTGAACTGCTCCAACCGGCCAACGTCAACCTGAACTTTAGCGCGCTCGCCGCGATTCCCTCCACGGAGAAGAAGATGTTCGAGGGCACGATCAGCGATCTCAAGGTGACCGTGAACCAAAATGGCGAACCCCTGCTCGAAGACGTGGATGGCTTCTCGATGCTGATCAACGGGCTCAAGCTGTCTCCGATCAGTGACATCGGTGGCGGGGTGCTGGTGAGCGGCCTCTCCAAGGTCGCTGGCAACAACCGAGGCGGGCCGGCACGCGCCGGGGTGTTTGGCGGCGACCTCGATGACCTGTTCCTAGCCGGCACCGTTGAAGGCAGCTACCAAGGCTACAAGCTCAAGCTCCTGCTCGCGTTCCGCACGACCGGTGTTGTCGGCGCCTGCCTCGATTTCAACGCCGGCAGCGTCGGCATCCCGATTGACGGCGGTTATCTCGGCGGACTGCTGCTGTCCGGCGCCAGCGGCGGCATTGCGCTGGGCACCGGGTTTACCGATCCATGCGAATTCACCGCTTATATCGGGCCCGACGGTAAACCCAAGCCGGGCGTCACGGAATTGCCGAAGATCGCCCTTTCGTGGGAAGACCTCCAGGCCAAGCTGAAGCAGGCCGAGGAGATTGCCGCGAAGTTCAGCAGCATCACCGGAAATTCTGTCGGCGCGTTGCCGGCGGAAGTCCCAGCAGATCCGCTGTCGGATCTGTTCGCCACCGGGCTTATGGAAGCCGGGTCGCCTGAATCAGGCGATGTCGCCCGCGCCGGGGTCGTGCGCGCGTCGGCGTTTCCCCACGTGCGTTCCACGAATGAGTTTGGCCTGCCGTGTCCCGGCGACTGCCCGCCGCCCACGATCAACGTCTTCTGCCAGCCGCATCCCGACCAGGACCAGTTTCCCCGGGTCGTCATCGCCCGCTTCAGTTCGGTCTCCGAGGAAATCTTGAACGGCCTGGGCTTCACCCGCGCGTGGGTGACCGCCCAGTTCGCGCAGGGCAATGACTGGGCCACCCGCACCGCGCTCGCCGTGGCGGCGGGCATTCGCACCAACGTGCTGGCGCGCACGCCGCTCCCCACGGTCGCAAATCTTGGGGCGGCGGCGGCGGAATTGCTCAACATCATCAACGAAAACGCCGCGCGGTTGGAAGCCACGCTCGTCCCGCTGGTGGTGGACGCCATCGCCAACGAGACCAACGCCGACGCGGTGTATGATCGCCTGGTCGCAGTCGCCTACCGGGGCGCCCCGTGTCCGGATATCACGCTGTCGGTGAGCGGGACGTTCACGCACACGACCGTCTCCAGCTTCCTGTCGGGCACCGTCGGGGCTGCGATCAGCACCGCCGGCGTGGCCGGGATTTCGGGCCACGTCAACCTGCTGGGCGTGCCGGTGGGCAACGCCAAGGCCTTCGTCGCCGCCACGGACGAGCGGGCCGATCCCAACCCGTCGTTGTGCGCCGAAGTGGACGTCGAGGTCGGCCCCCTGTCGCTGGGCACGATGCGCGGTTCCTACGCCTTGCAGGGCGCCTACAGCGGCCTGCTGAAGGCGTGGGGCCGGTTGCTGGAATGCGTCAGCGAGCCGTTGCTGTTCGAGGTCGTCGAACGCATCGCGCCGCGGGTTTCCGTGACGGGCAAGACCAAGCTGCAAATCGCCGACGAACTCACGCCGCAGGAAAAGATCGGGGTCATCGCCCAGCTCTATTCGCGCCCGGGATTGCCCGGCGAACTCCGCGCCTGCGTCGCCAGCGGCCTCGGCGTGCTGATGAACGACGTGAATCCCGAAGTTCTGTTCTGCGGCGAAGTCCGGCCAAGGCTCTTCGGGTTCCCGCTCGGAGCCGACCTGCTGACCGCCGGCATGCAGGTGACGAAGACCAACTACACCGCGGTCACCGCGGGTTCGCCCACCATGATGATGGCAACGGCGCTGCTGACCGCGAGCTCCACGGTCACCGGCGGCACTGTCGGAGCCGTGGCCGGGCCGCTGGCCGCCACCTTGTTCGCACCGGACCGGGCGACCGTGGGTTTCTCGCTCTCGTATCCTGATCCGGCGGAGCCGTTCCTGGGCGGAATCCAGGGGCGCTTCTCCTCGCCGGCGGCCGTCGTGGATTACCTCGACACCACCTTTGACCGCTTCCTCGAAAACGCGACCTACACGGTCGGCTACACGTTGAGCCCGCTCGGCTTCAAGACGGTGGACACCCAGGCCCGCGTGGTGCTGCCCAACCTGACCGCCCACCCCGCCCGTCCCGGCAGCGGTTGGGTGCGCCCTGAGAACCGCGGCCTCAACCTGCCCTCGCGGCTCGACCTCGTGCTGTCGGCCCTGACCAACCGCCTGGCCGGCTCCTCGCTCGGCCTCTTCGCCGACCCGCAGTGGAAGGGCTCCGCCACCGACCTGGGCGAAGCCTTCGCGGACGGATCGCCCGAACAGCAGCGGGTCGCCGGCCTCAGTTTTGCCCGTGACTACTTTCCCCATGGCGGCGTTGTGGGCGGCGGTTACGTCCAACTGCCCCGGGCGCTTTACGAAGCGCCGCCCGCCGCGCTCTACACCGCGCTCAGTCCGACGAACAATGCCTTCACCCGCCTCGGCGCCGCCGCCGAGTATCTCTTCGACTACGTCCTCCAGAGCCGTCAGGCCGGCGCGCTCGGCTTCTACGTGCCCGCGCCCAATCCGCCGTTTTTCTCGGACGCCGCCGGGGCCGCGTTAAAGCCGCGCGCCTTGCTTGAATCCATCCGTGATGTCCGGCCCGAACAGCCCCGCTTCGTCGGCCTGTATCCGGGCGGCGAATTCTTCCTGCGTGGTTTCCTCGACGGACAGCTCCTCGGCATTCCGGTGGTGAAGGCGACGCTGGAAGCCCGGCTGGCCGATGCGGCGACCGGCACGAATGCCTACTTCCGGGCGGTCGGGAAGGTGCCCACCGGTTCGTGGCTCGATAAGTTTTCTCCCGGCGCGACCGTGGAACTGGAACTGCGGGGCGCTCCGCCGGAAACCATCGAAACCGTCTTCAGCAACCGCTTGGCCCAAGCCCGCGTCGTCCTGGACGGCCCCCATAGCGAGGCGACGCTCAACGCCGCCCTGACCGACCTGCTCGGCGACCTCCAGTCCAAGCTGCCCAAGGTGAAGCTCGAAGCGGCGCTGCCCTTGCAGTTGCCCGCGCCAGTCAGCGACCTGGTGCGCTTCAACGGCGGCACCTGGCTTTACGCCTATTCGCCCCGGTATGAGCCCGGATTCGCGCCGGCCGATTCAGGTCCGGTCGCGCAGGTCCGCCGCGACGGCGGCCTGGCCATGCGCGGCAACCTGAACTTCCGGCTGAACGGCGCCAACCTCGCCGCCGTCGCCGACGCCCAGCTCATGGTCACCCCGGCGGCCGACGGCCTGCCGGCCCTCGCGGGCAGGTTCTCGGTGCCGCTCGTCAACGTCGGGGCGCTGGCCATCCGCGACGCCCAGTTGGATTTCAGCACCGTTGTCAGCCCGCGCTACGGCGTCCGCGGCAGCGTGCCCCCGCTGAACTTCGGCACGGCGTTCAGGCTCGATCCTCTCACCGGCAGCGACTTGTCCGCGCGGCTGGAAGTGTCCCGCGTCGACAACACGGCCGCCGGCGAACTGTTCCTGAGCCCGGCCCGCCTCAGATTCGGGTCGGCCAACTATCTGGTCCACGGTGGCCAGCGCACCAACGCGTTTACCTTCTCGAGCACCGGTCCGTGGAGCGCGACGCTGGAAGTGACGAACCTGCTCGAACTCAAGGCGGGCAATGTCACTGTCCTGCGGCTAGCGCCCAACGCACTGGCCAGCCCGGTAGCCGTCAGCGGCGTGGGACTGAGCTCCCTCGAGTTCAGCGCCGCGCTCGTCCCGGGCGGGACCACCGTCACGGTGTTTCCCGACTCCACATTTGCCCAGACGATCACCACGAGGCCCAGTGCCACGGCGCGGGTGACCGTGCGCAGCGACGGCACCTTCGAGCTCACTGGCACGCTTGATCGGGACCTGCTGCCACTGGGATTGCCCGGCCTCTCGGTCACCACGGTGAAGGCCGGCGCGACGTTCCGGGTGACCCCGGCGGGACTGTTCGTGGACGGTCAACTGAACGGCGGCGTGCTTGCCCAGTTCGGCGGGCCCGCCTTCAACGCCACCGGCCATTTCACGCTCACACCGGGCGGCGTCCCCACCGTGACCACGGATGCCCAGTTAAACTTCCCCTCATTGGGCACGTCCTTCCTCGCCCTGCAAGGAGCCGATGGCGGGCCGATTGCCGCGACCCTGAACCAGTCCGGACTCAACCTGAGCGGGGTGCGCGTGATTGCGCCTGGCCTCTTCACCAACGGGGTGCCGGCTTTCACCGCCGATGCGCAGGGCAACTTCCTCGCGTCCGTCGGCCCGACCGGGAGCAGTTTCGGTCGCTGGAGCTTCAGCTCGCTCAGTTACCAGATCCTGCGCACGAACGGCGTCCTGGCGCTGACCAACCTGAACGCGATCTCCGCCAACTCCGCGCTGAACTCGTCGCTGGCCTTCACCGGCTTCGTGAACAGTGCCGGCGTGGTGGACCTGCGGGCCGCGAAGACGGAGGGTTTCTTCGGCGGCTTCCAGCTGGCCAGCCTCGACGTGGGGCTCAGGCGCGGCGTGGGCAAGGTTCGCTCCGCAATTCTCGCGGGCGGTCCGCTCGCCTACTGGCGCCTTGGCGAAAGCGGCAAGACCGACACCGTGGCGGTGTCGGAGACCGGTTCCAAGTTTGACGGCACGTATCAGGTCGGCTCGGAGATCGGTCATCCGGGCGCGCTCGTCGGTGACGCCAACACCGCAGTCCGGTTCGACGGCAAGGGCGGTCGGGTCATCGTCGGCAACGAAAGCCTGTTCGACACGATTGGCTCGGCGTTGACCGTGGAGGCGTGGATCAAGGTCAATGCCTTCGACCGCACCTGGAACACGATCATTGCCAAGGGTGATTCCAGCTGGCGGCTTCAGCGCAATGGCAATACCGACGTGCTGGGCTTTGACACCGACGGCCTGAATCCGCCCTACCTCGCCGGCGCCCGTTCGGTGAACGACGGCCAGTGGCATCACGTCGTCGCCAGTTACGATGGCCGCGCGAAGACGCTCTGGATTGACGGTGAACTCGACGCGTGGACACCCGCCACGGGCTCCATCGCCCAGAATGACTTTCCGGTGATGCTGGGCGAAAACGCCCAATCCACCGGCCGTTTCTGGAATGGCTGGCTCGATGAGGTGGCGGTCTATGACCGGGCGCTGACGCCGTTGGACCTGCTCGCGCATCGTCAGGCCGGCGGCGGTCTGGTGGCCTCGGTGTCCTGGCGCACATCGCTGCCCGGCATTCGCAACAGCAGCTTTGACGGCTCCATCGGGGCCAACGGCAGCGTGGCCCTGATGTCGCGTCCGGTGAACCAGGGCGTGGGCGGCTTCACCCTCGACAACCCGCGGCTCCAGTTCTTCCGCGCCGCCAGTGGCACGGCGTCGTTGCTGGTGGATGGTGACCTCAATGTGCTGGGGTTACCCCCGCTCAAGCTCGTCGGGGGCGTCACGCCGGCCGGGGTGGTCTCCCTCACCGGCACAGCGGGCAACGGCAGCGTGCTGGGATTCAGTTTCACAGACCTGGCCGGCCAACTCACCGGCACCACGACCACCGCCTCGCTCGGCCTCGGCGGCAATCTGGCCATCGGCGGCCTGGGCACGCTCGGGTTCAGCGGCACTGCGGCGGCCAATGGCGACCTGGCCCTGACCAACACGTTCACGACCAGCACCACAATCTTCGGCTATCCGGCGAGCAGCGGGCAGTTCGTCCTGCGCCACGAGGGCCGGAATTACCGGACCGTGCTCGCCGGGAACCCGCTGGTCTCCATCGATCGCGGGGACAATCCCCTCGCATATTGGCGCCTCGGCGAAACGACCGGCACCACCGCGGCAGACTCCACCAAGAAAGACCGCTTCTTGGACCCGGGTCTGGCCGGAACGTATGTCGGCGGCGTGACGCTCGGGCAGTCCGGCGCCCTCGCGGGCGACGCCAATCTCTCGGCCGGCTTCGATGGGGTGAACGACTACGTGGAGATCGCCAACGAGTCGGCCTTCGACGGGCTCACAACCCGGCTCACGGTTGAGGCCTGGGTGAAAACCGCCGGTTGGTCCCGGACCTGGGAAACCTTGGTGAGCAAGGGCGACTCTTCGTGGCGCCTCAGCCGTTACAACAACTCCCGGCAGGTATCGTTCGATACCAGCAGCGCCGCCGGCGCCCATAGCCTGATCGGCACCAGCAACCTCGACGACAACCGCTGGCACCACGTGGTGGGCGTCTATGACGGCGTGGCCAAATATCTCTACGTGGACGGCATCCTCGAAGCCTTCGCGCCGTATCGGCAGACGCTCCTGCAGAACGACTTCCCTGTCCGCCTGGGCGAGAATGCCCAGGCCACCGGCCGCTACTTCCGGGGCCAACTCGACGAGGTCGCCATTTACGACCGGGCGCTCTCGCCCCTGGAAGTGCTCGATCATTTCCGCGCCGGCGGTGGCGCGGGGCTCGATGTGTCCCTCCGTTATGCGTTGCCGGGGCTCGGCGGCGTGGACACCACCGGGGTGCTGCATCCCTCCGGAGCGATGAGCGTGCAGGCTGCGGCCGGCAGCACCATTCCGCTGACCGGATTCACCCTGGGATCTGCGGTGATGTCGGTGACCCGAACCGCCGCCGGCAGCGTCAACGCGGTGCTCGGCGGCACCGTCTCAACCCCGCTCGGCAGCCTGTATGTTGCCGGCACCGTGCCGGCCAGCGGCAACTATACGCTGGAATCCGAAGCCGCCGGCTCACTGACCGTTGGTGACCGGACGCTGACCTATTCCACACCGGCCAAGCTGTCCAAGTCGGGGTTCGAGGCGACGGGTTCGCTCGCTTACGGAGATTTCACCTTCACCAGCACGGCGAAGGTGTCCACCAGTCTGGTAGTTTCGTTGTCGGGATCCCTGACCGGCACGACCCCGCGTAAGGCGTTCGGGCTGAAATTTCGGCCCGGCGAGTCAACCGAACCAGGCCATCCCTACGCTTGGCTCGATTGGAACGCATCGGCCAACTACGACGGATCGACTCAGACCATCAAGGCCAGTGTCAGCGGAAACATCTCCGTGAATTATGAGGTCAAAAACCTCGATTTCTCCTCCAGCTATCCCACGAAGACGCTGCCCTTCACCACCCCCGACCTTCCGGGAGGCGGGAGTATTTCCGTCAGCCCGGGTGAGACGTTCAAGATGCTGACTCCGCCGGCCGGGGTTGATCCCAACGTTTCCAAGTTCGACTTCGATCTGCCTTGAGCGGGGCGAAACCGGTCCGGTGTTTCACCCGTTTTCCGCGTCGCCTCGGCCCGGTCGGCGACCTGATGACCCGCCGTGAACTCCGCGACCTGGTCGAGGCGATGGCGCAGTGACGCCTACCGTTTCGCCGGCAGCAGGAACAGGCGGCCGTCGCCGGCACCGAAGCTGAGCTGGATTCCTGGCAGTTCCGGGCTGTCGTCCACGAGGGGAACTTCCGCGCCGGTGGCCTTGTCCACTTCGCGGACGTCGCCAAGCTCGGCGTCGAAGGTCACCGTGGGCCAGGCGGTGTAGGCATGGTCATGGTTCACCAGCACCACCGCCCGCCGGCCGTCGGCGTGGCGCAGGCGGCCGACCACCAGTTCCGCGTGCGGATCGTGGCCGACACGTTGGAGGTCGCGCACGGGGCCGTTCGTCAGGACGGCGGCGGGATCCTTGCCGGTGTTCACCCGGAGCACGCCTTCGCCGGTGAGCTGCATCAGGGTCGGCCCCAAGTGCTTCACCTCGGCGTTGATCCGGCGCGCCTCGTCGTAATGCCGCGTGCGGCGTCCTTCGGCGGTGAGGATCGCGCCGCCCTTGGGGAATTCACCGGTGCCGGCGTTGCCCTGGCCGGGAGTCCAGTAACAGAAGTGCAGCACACCCTTCGCGCCATACGCGATGGCGGTGAAGATCTGCCAGCGGATCTGCGCCTCGGTGGGGTCCATCCGGTCGGCGAAGGGCATCGAATGGAAGAAGTTCCAGAACGGCACCCCGGCGGCGACCGAATGACGGCGGAACGTCTCCAGGTTGTCGCAATACGCGTCGCGCCGGTCGGCTCCGGGTTTCATGAGCGGGTAATGGTCCATCGAGAGGACGGCCGGCTTCACCTCGGCCATGAAGCGGGCGACGTGCTCCTCGTAGGTCGCAACGCCCAGTTGGGTGGCGTTGGCGTAGTTGGGGAAGAGGTTGATGTAGGCCAGCCGGTCCGGCCGCAGCCGCCGGATCTCGGCCACCGACTGGGCCAGTCCGGGAAAGTCCGCCACGCCCGGTTCGTCCCGCAGGAGATAGCCCCAGCAGGATTCGTTGGTCGGCCAACCGGCGACGGGGCCGGGGACATGGACGAGCGTCTTCAGACCAAGCCGGTCGCAGACGCGGAGCTGTTCGGCGACCGGCACCGGCGAGTTGCCGATGACGAGGTTGAAGTTCGCCTCGGCCAGTTCGCGGTAGCGGAATTCGAGGTCGGTCTTCGTCTGCGGCGGCACCCACAGGCCGATGGCAAAACGGTCCTGCCGGAAGCCGTCCGCGGCGCGGACCTTCGGACTGGCCAGCAGCAACGGCAGCAACGGCACGAGGCGGAACCAGCGGCGGGAAGTCATGGCGCGAGCGTGTTCCCGGTCCGCGCGCCACCGCAAGCCGCAGCGCCTACCCCAACACGGGAAGCTGCCGCACGGCCTCCTCATACGCGGTGGGCAAATCGTCCTGGCCGTCGAGGTTCAGGTGCAGGTCGCGGATCAGGCCGTCCTTCAGGGCATAGACCCAGCCGTGCACATCGAGCGGTTGGCGGCGTTCCCAGGCATCGCGCACGACGGTGGTCTGGGCGACGTTCAGCACCTGCTCGATGACGTTGAGTTCGCACAGGCGATCGCAGCGCACCTCCGCGGGAAGTTCCGGCGACATCTGCGCGGCGTGTTTCTGGCGGACGTCCTCGACATGCCGGAGCCAGTTGTCCACGAGGCCGACGCGGTCGCGGTTCAAGGTCGCCCGCACCCCGCCGCAGCCGTAGTGCCCGCAGACGATGATGTGCCGCACCTGCAGGACCTCGACGGCATACTGGATGACCGAAAGGCAGTTGAGGTCGGTGTGAACGACCAGGTTGGCGACGTTGCGGTGCACGAACACCTCGCCCGGCAGCAGGCCGACGATCTGGTTGGCGGGCACGCGGCTGTCCGAACAGCCGATCCAGAGATACTCCGGATTCTGCTGGTGCGAGAGCCGGCTGAAAAAGTCCGGGTCGGTCCGGACCATGTCCGCCGCCCAGGCACGATTGTTCTGCAGCAGGGGTTCGAGCGCTTTCAAGGCTACCAGCGTAGGCACGATGACTGGCGCGGTAAACGCCGGTGTTGGCGCTGCCCGGCGCCAGGCGCGCCTCCGGACACAGCCTCCGTGGGACACCCGCCCGTGTCTGCCGAACACCAGGCGAGGGCGCCTGGTGGACCCGCCACCGGCGAGGCGCCGGTGCCACTCCCGAGGGACAGCTCCAGATGGGCCAGTTCCGTAATCCCACCTCACTCCCGCAGCCACTTCAGCGCCGCCGCCAGCACCGCGTCATCCGCGGAAGCCGGCTCGAACACCACCGTTTCGTCCGGTGCGATTCCCCGACCCTCGACGACGTTGCCCGCGGTGTCCTGCGCTTCCCACGACGGCACGCTCACGGTGACGCCGCCGCCCAGCTCAATGCGCCGCGGATTGCCCGACGATCCGGCCGAACGCTCCCCGAACAGGCGCGCGCCGGTCGCCCGCGCCATCAGGAGAAACGCCTCGTTGCTGCTCATGCACTTCGGCCCCATGAGCACCGCCACCTTGCCGGAAAAACGCCGGGCCGGGTCGCGTTCGGCACGCAGCACCCGCGTGCGGACCGGTGACCAACCGTCCGTTTCCGCGGGGTCGCGGATGCGATGCCGGGCATACACCACGTTCGTCGCCGTGAACCGGCCCGCCACGGTCCGCGCCTGCGTTTCGTCGCCGCCGCCGTTGAAACGCACGTCCACCACCACGCCCTTGGCGCCCGTGGCCGTGAAGGCGTCCAACGCCGCGAGGGCGGGCGCGAGGTCCGCTTCCGGTCCGCCCCAGGTCGAGAGCAGCACGTAGCCGAGGCCGTCCGGGAACCGGCCGGTGGCGACCGTGCGGTTGACTTCGCGCCATTCGGGGACCCGTCGCGCGAGTTTGCGGAAGTCCGCGTTGGGGCGCAACGAACGCGAGGTGGTGCCCAGCCGCTGATCCTCGACCAGCACGGTCAGGTGGGGATCGTCCGCGGCCGCGAGCAGCGTCACCGCCGCCGCCGCAAACGCCACGTCGGTGGGTGCATTCGTCAGGGCGGAAGCGGCCTCCGCGAAGCGCGCTTCCCAGTCGGTCACCACGCGGTCGCGATAGGAATAGTGCTCGCGGATCACGCGCCGCAGTTCCGCCGCCATCGCGGGCGCGTTGGTCAGCGGCGTGCCGGCCTGGCCCGCCGTGCGGAACGTGACGGACACGGGTTCCGTGGCTTCACCCGCGAGATTGCGAAAGTTCCGCGCTGACCGGGAGTTGATGCCGAAGCGGTAGTCGTGACCCGGCCGCAGTTCCACCGGCACGACCAGGCGTCGCGGCGTGACCCACTGAAGTTTGCCCGTGATCTTCGGAAAGCTCGGCCCGCCGCCGGTCACCGAGAATCCGGACCGCATGTCCTGGTCGAACTCGATGACGAGGTGGGTGAGCCCGACCGGCACCTCGACCGCGCCGTTGGTCGGAACGAGGGAGATCACCCTGGCCGGCTCGGCGCGCGCCAGCCACGCAAGCAGCAGCAGCAAACCTGGCAGCAGGAATCGGCGGCGCATGGACCGAGGGCACGGCAAAACCGGTGCCCGGTCAATGGTGTGAGCGGCTGAACGTGGGTGGCACCGGTCTATGCGGGGAAGCGAGTGCTTTCCCAGGCACTCGGTCAGTCGGTAGGAATGCCGAAAACAATGGCGCGATGCTTTGGACGTTGTGCTCCAGAACAAAGATGGCAGCAGTCGAGGAGGGACATGGGTGACAGCTTAGGCGGCCTGCCACTCCGGAAAGGCCTCCAGCGTGGCGGGATCCGCGCCCTCGGCGATGACCGCGGCGAGGGCTTCCAGCAGCGGGACGTTAGGATGGCCCGCTTTGGAGGCGACATTGATATTGGAGGAAAGGTTCCAGCCCGGAGAACGGGCACCCGCAGCTAACAACTCTTTAAGGTGGGCAAGGATGGCTGGCCATTTGGTTCTAACGTGTGCCGCCTGAAAGAAAGCGAGTTCCGCCAGCACATCTTGCCGGGTGAAGCAGAATGGTCGGTCTTTCCGACCGCGATCTTGGCTTGCGAAGGCGTCAAGGAAGCCGGGGAGGGTGATGAGGCGGTCGTCACGCATGGGGTTGGCTGGCTCGTTTTGTCAGATTACAGCCAGAAGCTGAAGCCGCGTTTGCGGAGCTGCTGGTATTTGCGTTCGTCGAAGCGGTGGAGGCGGGCGGCGCGGTGGGCCACGTCCTGCTGGATCTCGCCGGTGTCCACCAGCAGGCCCATGCCGAGGATCTTCTTCCGGAAATTGCGTTTATCGAGGCGCTCCTCCAGCACGACTTCGTAGAGGTGCTGGAGCTGGCCGAGGGTAAACTTGGCCGGCAGCAGCTCGAAGCCGATGGGTTCGTAGCGGACCTTGCCGCGCAATCGGGCCAGCGCGGTGGCGAGAACGTGTTCGTGGTCGAAGGCGAGGTCGGGGGCGTCGTCCACGCTGAACCACGCGGCCTGGCGGGAGTCGGTGGCGGCCTGCGGCTTGTGGTCGGCGAGCGAGACGAGCGCGTAGTGGGCGACGCTGACGACGCGTTCGCGCGGGTCGCGGTCGGGCGTGCCGAAGGTGTAGAGCTGCTCCAGGAAGATGTCCTGCAGGCCGGTCTCTTCCGCGAGTTCGCGGCGGGCGGCGTCTTCCAGCGATTCCTCCACGCGGACGAAGCCGCCGGGGAGCGCCCATTTGCCGGCGAAGGGTTCCAGGTCGCGCTGGATGAGCAGCACCTTGAGGTCGCCCTCGTCGAAGCCCAGGCCATCCGCGCCACTGGCACCGCCAAGGCCGAGGCCTACCGCGCCGGCGTCGAGGCGGTGGGCGCCCAAAGCTACACCGTCATGCAGCTCATGCAGATCGTCGGCGAACGCAATGTCCGCATCGTGCCCTACGTCTCGGTCACGGGCTCCGCGGGCGGCGGGAACCTCGTGGACGGCCTCCTGGGCGTTATGCTCCGGAAGGATTTGACCGTCCCCGCGAAGGCCTGAACTGCGCTCCCGGCGGGGCGGAAGCGAAGTTTCCGGCGTTCCTCAGGGCGGCTGGTGGCGGTTGGGAATGTTTCCTGAAACTATTTTCTAAGAAACTTCCCGCGGCCGTGTCGTAATCGGAGGGTGGCCCCGTTGGCCGCCCGCCGATGACACGATTCCGCCAACACTGACGCCGCCCGCGCCGTGGTCTGCCCCGCAACCGCCCAACCCGAGCCCGAGCCGGCCGGAACGATCGAGGAGCTGTTCGCCGCCCTCGAATCGCCCCTGCTCGCCTACGCGCTCCGGTTGGTCGGCGAACGGGGGCCGGCCGAGGACATCACCCAGGAAGCCTTCATGAGATTGCACGCCCAGTTCGGTGAAGTCCGCGAGCCGCGCCGCTGGCTTTACCGCACCGTGCACAATCTCGCCCTCAACCACCGCCGCGACGCCGACAAGATCGTGCCCTTCCAGCCGGCCGCCGAAGACACGCCGAATCCCGCCACCGAAGGGCCCGATCCGGGGCTGCTGCCGGATGAGCAACTGCTGCGCTGGGAAGGCATCGGGTTGGTCAGGCTGAGCCTGGCCGCGCTGGACGAACGCAGCCGCGAAGTCGTCCGGCTAAAATACGCCGAGGACCTCTCCTACCGCGAGATCGGTGAGCGCACCGGGCTCGAAGCCGGCCACGTCGGTTACCTGCTGCACCACGCGCTGAAAACCCTCGCCGCCGAACTCGCCCGCACCGGACTTGTGCCATGAACTTTCCGCTTCAAACCGCAGATGAACGCAGATGGACGCAGATGGCTGGCGAGAGTTGCCAGCAACGTGCTGCCGGCGTCTCGCCGGCAGGCCTCACCCGTAACCGGGAATCGTCATTCAGCCCCGTCGCGGTGGCAGGAGTTGGAAGTGCTCACGCCCCGTCCGTAGCCACGCCCTGCCGGCGGGACGCCGGCAGCACGTTGGCGAGCCTGCTTCCTTCTTCTGCGAAATCTGCGTCATCTGCGGATAACCCCACTTCCCACCGATGAACCCTGACGCTTCCCTGCCGCCCGATGCCCGCGAGGCGCGTCTGACCGCGCTGCTTCACGGCGAACTGCCCGCCGCCGAGGCCGAGTCCCTGCGCGCCGAGATCGCCGCGGATGCCGCCCTCGCCTCCCTTTTCCGCCGCCTTAGCCTGGCCGACAGCCTGGCGCGTGAAACCGTCTGCTCGCCTGAACCCAAGGAACTGAGCAAACCGGAACCCCTGCAGCTCGCGCCGGAACGCCGCGCCGCCCTGCTGGCCAAATTCAGGAAGCCGCCCGCCAACGTGGTGCGCGTGCCTGCCTTTGCCCGGAAGGCGTGGGCGGACCGGCACGAGCTGCTTGCCTTGGCGGCAATGCTGGTGGCGGTGGTGACTGCCGCGGGCATGTGCATGCCGGCTCTGGCGAAGGCGAAGTCCAAGGCGCAGCGAGTATCGGCGGCCCAAACCGCCCGCATGGCGGAACTCGGAGAGCGCATGGAGCGGGAAGAAGCGGTCAAACCAAAATGGGACGCTTCGGGGGCCTCGGCGCCGCCACGCTCAATGGAGCCGGTCTTGGCCCGGCGCTACGGACTCGCACCAGCGGGTGGCGCTCCGATGCCGGCGCCCGTGGCCGACAATTCTTCCAGTGGGGGCGATTCACTGGAAGTGCTCAGCAAGCAGCGGGCGGATTCAGATGGGGACACAAAGTTGCTGAACGAACAGGTGCTAGCGCGAAACGCCGGCGCGCTGCCCGCAGGGAAGTCACTGGCCGCGAACGATAGCCGCGGGGCGACGACGACCGAGTTCTTCGGCTCTGTCAATCAGCCGACGCGCGGCGAAAACACCGTTGGTGAAACCGCGCTCGCGGACGGCTTTCAAGTGGCTGCTGGTAATGCCCGCAGGCAACAGACCTGGGAGTTCCGGACCTCCACCGGCATCGGCGGCACTGCCGGGGGCGGGTTTGCCGGCGGCGCGGGCGTTGCGGTTGCCGGCGCTCCGATCAACTCCGCGGCCCCGGCTCCGGTGCCGGCGCCGCAGGAAGGGTTTGCTGCCGCCACGGCCGACACGGTTGCATTCGCGGTGGAGGTCAAAGGTCCAACGGTTCTCTCCAGCGAATTGCGATCCCGAGTTGCCTCCGAAAAGAAGACGGAGTTGGCGGATCAGGCCGCAGTCCCGCCGGCCAATCGTCGTGATGTGCTGGCCCGCAGCTTGGAGCGTGGCCGCGGAGTTGATGGAGGCACCCGCGGCGGGCTCGCCGGGGCGCCGCGGGGCTACTTGGACGATGCCAGCCAGTCAGGCAAGGCGGAGTCCGCAGTAGGCATCGGCTTCGACGTAGCCAAGGACGGGGGCAGCCCCAACGCGATTAGGGTGCAAGAACGACTGGCCGAAGCCGATCAGGGAAAGTTTGCACTGTTCCAGCAGAATGGCCTGGCGACACCCCGCGTTACGGCACAGGAGCCCCCCCCGACTGAGGAAGCGCAGTCGCAAGCTGAGGCCAAAGAGAGATCCCAGCCCCTAGCCATCCTCGGTGTGCCGGCGCAGGTCGTTGAGGCAGCGGACGCTCCGGCCGATGTTTCCCGCTTCGTCCGGGCCAAGGCGAAAGCCGATACGGCTGACAAGGGATTCGTCCAGTTGGACCGCCTCGCGGAAGGCGAGGAGCTGCGGCAGCAGGTGGCTTTGGGCAAGCCGGCGGAGCCGGTGGCTTTCTACTTCGGTCTGGCCACAAATGCCGCCACACCGGCGCTGGGTGACGTGCCGGTGCTAGGGCGGATGTTTGCGGCTGAGAACTCAGGAAATGCTGGAAACCCGTATCCGCGGGTCCGCATCCGGTCGCAGATGGCGGTTCCTGTGGAGAGACTCGCTTCTGATGGCGACGCCCCGCTTCCCAAGCTCGCCCCCGGCGCGCCCGAACCGCAGGCCGAGGTCTCAACCACCGACAACGCCTTCTCCACCTTTTCGCTCAACGTCAGCGACGTGTCGTTCAAGCTCGCCGCCGCCGCCTTGGAGAAGGGCCAGATGCCCGAGCCGGCGACGGTTCGCACCGAGGAGTTCATCAACGCTTTCGACTACCGTGATCCCGAGCCCGTGGGCGGCGCGCCGGTGGCCTTTGCGTGGGAACGCGCCCGTTATCCCTTCGCCCACGACCGCGACCTCGTCCGCTTCTCCGTGAAGACCGCCGCGAGCGGTCGGCAGCCGGGCCGTCCGCTGAACCTCGTGCTGTTGCTCGACAACTCCGGCTCGATGGAACGCGCCGACCGCGTCCGCATCCGGCAGGAGTGCCTGCGCGTGCTCACCGGGCAGTTGCAGCCGCAGGACCGCGTGAGCGTGGTCGCGTTTGCCCGCACGTCGCGCCTGTGGGTGGATGGCCTCGACGGTGCCCAGGCCGCGGAACTGCCCGGGCGCGTCGGCGAACTCACGCCCGATGGCGGCACGAATTTGGAGGAGGCGCTCCGCACCGCCTACCAGACGGCCTCCCGGCACTTCGCCGCGAACGGCGTGAACCGCGTCGTGCTGCTCACCGACGGCGCGGCCAACCTCGGCGACGTGGAGCCAGAGTCGCTTCGCCGGCAGGTGGAGGCGAACCGGAAGCAGGGCATTGCGCTCGACTGCTTCGGCATCGGCTGGGAGGGGCTGAACGACGAATTGCTTGAGAGCCTTTCGCGCAACGGCGACGGCCGCTACGGCTTCGTGAACACACCCGAAGCCGCGCAAAGTGAGTTCGCCGGACAACTCGTCGGCGCCCTCCAGATCGCCGCGTCCGACGTGAAGGTGCAGGTCGAGTGGAACCCGCGGCGCGTCACCGCCTACCGGCAGCTCGGCTACGCGAAGCATCAGCTGAAGAAGGAGCAGTTCCGCGACAACACGGTGGATGCCGCCGAGATCGGGGCGGCCGAGGCAGGCAACGCGCTTTACACGGTGCAGGTGAACCCGGCCGGCGAAGGCCCGCTCGGCACGGTGCGGGTGCGCTTCCGCGTGCCCGGCACGGACGATTACCGCGAGCACGAATGGCGGCTGCTCTACGACGGCACGGCGCGTCCCCTGGATCAGGCCGGTCCGGCGTTGCGGCTGGCGGCCAGCGCTTCGGCCTTCAGCGAGTGGCTGGTGTCGAGTCCCTACGCCGCCGAGGTCACGCCCGACCGCCTGCTCGGCCTGCTGAACGGCGTGACCGACACCTACGCCGCCGACCCGCGCCCGAAGCAGTTCCTCCAGATGCTGCAACAGGCCAAGAGCGTGAGCGGGAAGTGAGCGGCGGGAAGGGTGAGGAGTCTTTCAGAAGGAATCTTGAGTTATGCGAAATGAACCCAGTGTGTCGGACGCGATGGACACCGACCGCGTGAAACGGCACTGCCCCCTAGTAGGTCGGGCTGCCAGCCCGACTCGTAGGCCAAGCTGCCAGCTTGGCCGCGGCTTCGTTCAGGCTGGCAGCCTGAACTACGATGCCGGGCCAGCGGCCCGGCCTACTCGCTGGGCCGCCTTCGCCTTCCTTGTCGCGTTCCTGCTGTCCTTTCTCCTCCCCGCTCGCGCCGCCACTGCGGAGATCAAGGACCTCTCCCTGAACGGCGGCATCCAGGATGGCAAGGCGCGCCTGGTGATCGAGGCGTTGCTGGCGGGCGGCGGACTGGGCGCGGACAAGGCGCTGTTCTCCACCGCCACCGAGCAGGCGGTCACCGTTGGGCCGGACAAGGTCAGCCATGTCATCCGCGCGAAGATCGAGGTGCTGCAGGGCGAACCGGCGGAGCTGCCCTTCACGCTCGGCGGCGAGGGCGAGATCCGCAGCGTGACTGGCGACGGGATCCTCGACTGGGCCGTGCGCCAGGGCACCAACGGTGTCCGCACTTTGGTCATCCGGCCGCGCAAGGCTGACCAGCCGCCGACCGGCTTCAATCTCACCATTACTGCCGACCACGAGGTCCGGGACTGGAACCAGCCGCTTTCCCTCCTGACGCTGACCACCACGCCCGCCGTGCTGTCGTCCGGTTACCTGCGGCTCGACGCGGCGCCCGGCCTCGACCTCCAGCCAACCAACACCGTGGGGCTCGCTCCCGTGCCGCTGAAGTTCCTGCCCGAAGGACTCCGCACCGAACCCAAGCCCGACGCGCCCGAGCCGCTGGGCTTCCGCTTCCAGGGCAGCGCCTACGCGTTGCCGCTGGTTGTTGCGGTCGGTGATCCCGACAGCACGCGGGTCGTGCTGCGCGACTTCGCGCTCGAAGGTCAGCTCGGCGGGGAGGAAGCCGCGTTCACGCTCGTCGCCACCGCGCAGGTGAAAAACCCCAAGGGCGGCACGCTGGCATTGCTGTCGGGCGCCGTGGCATTGGCCGATCTGGAACGGAATCCCGACGTGCGGCTGCGCTTCCACGACGGCCGCTTTGAACTCGTCTTCGACCGTCCCGGCACCTTCCCGCTCCGCCTGAAGTTCCATGCCGCTGTCCGGCAGAACGCCGGCTGGCGGGCGGTGGAGTTCCGGCTCGCGCCCGGCGTGTTGTCGCCCGTGAAACTGCTGGGGCTCGCCGCCGACACGCAGTTCGAGTTCGCCGGCGCGGCGCGGCCCGAACGCGACGGGGATGTCTTCCGCAGTTTCCTGCCGCCCGATGGCACGGTGAAGCTCGGCTGGAAGGAGGCGCGTCCCGAAGCCGAGGGCCGGCTCTTCTACGCGGCCGAAATGCAGGCACAGATCAGCGTGAGCCCCGGCCTCATGCGCCAGGTGGCGCTGGTCGAGGGCCGGGTGATGCAGGGCGAACTCAGCCGCCTTGACCTCGCCGTCCGCGGCACCGGCAACGTCACCGCCGTGCAGGGGGCCGACCTGCTGTCGTGGAAGGTGGAGCCGGCCGCGGCCAACGGCGAACGGCGGCTCGTGGTGCAGTTCAACCGCCCGCAGAAGGACGCCTTCGCGCTCCAGGTGCAGATGCAGTCCGAGTTGGGCGCCTTCCCGCAGGCGGTGGAGGCGATGCAACTGCGCCCGGACGGCGCGACGCGGTTCGCCGGCCATGTGCGCGTGGTCAACGAGGGCGCGGTCCGGCTCGAAGTCGTGCAGGCGAGCGGCCTGTCGCAAATTTCGCCGGAGCAGTTTCCCGAGTCCGACGCGACCAAGGCGCTGTTCGGCAATCCGGCCGGTTCGCGCTTCGCGTTTCGGTTCTCCAGCGCCGACTTTGCCCTGCGGATCAACGCCGACAACGTGCTGCCCGAGGTCGGCGTCTCGCAGGTGCTCACCTATCACCTGGGCGAGACCGAGCTCGCGGTGGACGCGGAGTTCGAATTGGACATCCGCGAGGCGCCCCTGCGCGAGGTGCTGCTGCGCGTGCCGCGGGGCTTCGTGGTCGCCCGCCTGAACGCGGCCGGCATGAACGACTATTTCCTGCGCGACCTGCCGGATTCCGCCGACGCGGAATTGCGCGTGGTCTATGGCCAGCCTGTCGGCGACCGCCAGCTCATCCAGTTGCGGCTCGAGCGCAACGCCGCCCTGGGCGGAACCAATTGGGCGTTGCCGCGCCTCGAAGTGTTCCGGGCGAAGTCCACCCGCGGCCACGTCGCCGTGTCGGCCGACGCGGGCTTCCGTCTCACGCCCGACCGCACGCAGGCGCTGACCGACATCGCCACGGCGTTCTTCCCGCGCAAGGTCGCCGGCATTCAGGCCGCCTTCCGCCTGACCGATCCGGCGTGGTCCGCCGCGCTGCGCGTCGAGCGGCTGCCGCAGTCCGTGCAGGCCGACGTGTTCCACCTGTTCTCCATCGGCGAAGGCATCGCCTACGGCAGCAGCACGATGAACTTCTTCATCGCCGGCGCGCCGGTGTCGTCGTTCCTCGTGGCGTTGTCCGACGAGTATTTCAACGTGGAGTTCACCGGGAAGGACGTGCGGAACAACTGGCAGCGCACGACCAACGGCTATGTCGTCACGCTGAACACGCCGGTGGCCGGCGCCTACACGCTGCTCGCGACCTACGAGCGGCCGTTCAAGCCGCAGGGCGACACGCTCACCTTCACCGGTGCCCGGCCGGTGGACGCGCAGGCGGAGCAGGGGCACACGCTCGTGGTCAGCGCATATCAGTTCCAGGTCACGCCCGCGAACGTCTCCGCCAGCCTGCTCGAACTGGAGACCGCCGAGGTGCCCGCGGAATACCGCCTGTTCTTCGACGCGCCCATCCTCAAGGCCTACCGCTACTCCGCGCGGCCGTTCAACCTTCAGCTCGCACTCAGCCCGCTGGCCCAGGCCAACACGCTCAGCCTGGTCGTGGACCGAGCCGCGCTCACCACGCGCATCTCCCAGGACGGCGAGGTGATTACCGACGCGCAATACTTCGTGAAGAACCGCGGCAATCCGCACCTGCGGCTGAGTCTGCCGGCGGGCACCACGCTGTGGTCGGCCACGGTGAACGGCGCGACCGTCGTGCCGGTGAAGGACGGTGACGCCAACCTGATTCCGCTGCCGCAGAAGGCCGATCCCAACACCGTCCAACGCCTCGACCTGAAGCTCGCTTCCAAATCCGCGAACGCCGCCCGCGTGCTGGCCGCCGCGCCCATCGTGGCCGCGCCGGTGATGCTGGCCGAATGGCGGCTCGAACCTGACACCGGCCGCCGGTTGACCTATCGGCGCGGCTCGCTCGCCCCTGCAAACGGCGTGCCCGACAACTCGGGCTTCGCCGGGCTCGCTCGCCGGCTGCACGACGATTCGGCCGTGTTCAATCTCCTGTTCGCGCTCGTGCTGACGGCTGGCGCTGTGGCCGCGTGGCGCTGGGCGTCCCGGGAGGGCGCGCATCGCTTCGGAGTCCGGCACGCGGGCGGAACCGTTGTCGGCTGCCTCGCGCTGGTGCTGTCGGTGGTGGCGTGGTTGCAGTTCGCGGAACGCCTCGGAGGTTCGTTGGAACTGCCGCGAGGAATCCATTTCCTCGCGCCGGTTCAGCAAGCCGGCAGCGCCCTCACGGTGGAGGTGGGCAACAATCCGGAATCCTACGGAGTTGGGTTCTCGGTGCTGGCCGCCTGGCCGGCGGTGCTTGCGCTGGCCGTGTGGGTGTGGGCGTGGCTGAGGGAACCGGGCTTCGTGCGCTCGTCCGGCTCCGCGCTGGGTTGGACGCTGCTCGCGTGGGCCGCGCTGCGGCAGCCGAACGGGGAACGGCTGGGCCTCGCCGTGTTGCTCGCGTTCCTGTTGTTCAAGGTGATCGGGCCGGCGCTGCGGGCACTGACCAAAGTTCCGCCGAAATCGGCTTCGCCACCTTCCGCACCGTCGGCTCCGGCCGCACCCGCCGCGGCGGCGCTGTTGTTGGGATCGCTGCTGTGGTTCAGTGATGTGGGGACGGCGCCTGCGGTCGCCCAAGCCGTGACTGCGACGGCCAAGGAACCGGCCTTGGCCGAGTCCGTGGTCCAGGACATCCGCGTGGAGGAACGGTTCGTGTTTGCGACGGCGAAAATCCGCTGGCACGCGCAGAAGGACCAGTCGTTGCCGATTCTGTCGGAGCCCGCGGTGCTCACGCGTATCCAGTATCCGACCAACGCACTCCGCTTGGCCCGCACTGGCGCGGTTGACAAGGCCGGCCAGCAGTTGCTCGCGCTCCAGTCGGGCACGTTCGACGTGGAACTGACCTATCAGCTGCAGGTCGCCAGCCGTGACGGCCATCCGGGCTTCGTTCTGCCCACCCACCACGGGCTCGTTAACCGACTCAAGCTCACGCTCGCCGGCCTCGACGTGGAGGTGAGTTCGCCCAGCGCGGTATCCGTGCGCCGTGAATCCGGTCCGACGAACATGACGGTCGCCAGTCTCGTGCTCGCCCCGGCGTCCGAGACATGGATTGGCTGGAAACCACGCAGTCGCGATCTGAAGAACGAGGCCGCGGTCTTCTACGCCGACTTCACGCAGCTCTACGTGCCGGCAGCCGGCGTCATCGAGGGCGTGCATTCGGTGCAGGTCCGGCCGGCCCAAGGTGAGTTGACCGAGGTGAGCTTCGAGGTGCCGATTGGCGCGACCATCACGGACGTCGTGGATCCCACGAAGGTGATCATCGGCAAACCGGTCACGGCTGGTCCCGGGCTGTTCTGGCGCTTCGATCCCGACACCCGGCGGCTGCGCGTCACGCTGTCCGCACCTCAGTCAAAACTCTTCACGCTGATTGTGCGTTCGCAGATCGCGACGGGACCATTGCCGGTCGAACAGGCCGCGGGACTGCTCAACGTGGTCGGCGCGGCGGGGCAGGTGGGTTCCGTTGGCGTGGCCACGGGCAACGAGGTGCAGCTCGACACCGTGACGGCGGACGGCTTCACGGCGCTGAACCTCGAGGATTTTCCCGGTGGCGTGCTGGAGCCGCTGCGGAACCAGATCGCCGGGCTCACGCTGCGGCGGGCGTTCCGGCAGGGCGACGCGAAGGGCGCGATCACGCTCAAGGCGTCCGCGGTTGAGCCCGACGTGCGAGTGGAGACGCAGGAGACGCTGTCGCTGAGCGAGGACCGCACGCTGCTGGCGGTGAACGCCGCGGTGACCGTGACGCGTGCGGGCATCTTCCGGCTGAGCTTCGTCCTGCCCGCCGGGCTGGATGTCGAAACGATCAGCGGGGCGGCGCTGAGCCACTGGACCGAACTGCGCGGCAACGACGGCCGCGTGATCACGCTGCATCTCAAGGGCAAGACCGAGGGGCAGCAGCAGTTTCAGGTGAGCCTTGCCGGACCGGGTGTGCGCGCGACCAACGGTTACGCCGTGCCGCGGCTGACCTTTCGCGAGGCGGCCAAACAGCGCGGGCAACTGGTCATCGTGCCGGAACAGGGAATGCGCTTCCAGGTCGGTGCCCGCGACGGCGTGACGCAGCTCGATCCCGAGAAGGCCGGCATCCGGCAGAAGGGCGTGCTCGCGTTTCGCCTGCTGCAGCCGCAGTGGTCGCTCACGCTGGGCCTCGAACAGGTGGACGCGTGGGTGCAGGTGACGTGCCTCCAGCACGTCACGGTCGGTGAAGCTCAGCTCAAGGTGCTCGCCAACCTGCAATACCAGATCGAGAACACCGGCCTGAAGTCGCTGCGCGTGCGCGTGCCGGCGAACGCCGAGGGCGTGCGGTTCCGGGGCGACCAGGTGGCGGACTTCGTGGTGGTGGCTGGTTCGGTGACGAACGGCACCCAGCTCTGGGACGTGAAGCTGCATCGCCGGATCATTGGGCGGCAGATGCTCCAGGTGACCTGGCAGACGCCGCTCGCGAACGCCGCGACCAACGCGGTCGTCCAAGGCGTGCTGGCGGCTGATGCGAACCTTCAGCGCGGATTCGTGACCGTGCAGTCCGGCGGCCGGTTGCAGGTGCGCGCCGAGCCGCCGGCGGCCGCGCTCCAGCCGGCGGAGTGGCAGGGCATTCCCCGGACGCTTTTGCAGGATTTGGCGAACGCCTCCGCGAGCTTCACCTACCGTGTGGTGGAGCCGGCCTTCACGCTGCCGCTCGCGCTTGATCGCCACGAGGCGACCAAGCTCCTGCCGGCGCGCGTCAACAACGTGACGCTCACCTCGGTCATCTCCGACGAGGGCGTGATGCTCACACAGGTCCGGCTCGAGCTGATTCCCGGCGACAAACGCCTGCTCAGCCTCGGGCTGCCGGGCGACGCCGAATTCTGGTTCGCCTTCGTGAACCAGAACGGCGTTTGGCCGTGGCGGGGCACCAACCAGATTCTCCTGCCCCTGGAGCAGCAGTCGAAGGTGGATCAGGCCACGACCGTCGAGGTGTTTTACTCCAGCCGCATCGGGCAGGCCGGTGCCCGCAAGCTCAACCTCGCTCTGCACGGACCGAAGTTCGACCTGCCGCTCGAAAACATCACCTGGCAGGTCTATCTCAACGAAAAGTGGCAGCTCGCCGACTGGTCCGGCTCACTCCAGTTGCAGGACCAGAGTTACGAGGTGCGTCCGCTGGTGACGGACGTGAAATCCTACCTCGACAACGAGCTGGTCTCCAACCGGGCCAAGACCAAGGCCGCCGAGGAGATGCTTTCCTTCGGCAATTCGCTGCTCCAGCAGGGGGATCCGGCGCAGGCGCGGCGGGCCTTCAACAGCGCCTTCGGCCTCAGCACGCACGACAGCGCGTTCAACGAGGATGCCCGGGTGCAGTTGCACAACCTCAAGCTCCAGCAGGCGCTGGTCGGCCTCAACGTGCGGCAGAACCTCGCCGCCGGCGATGCCGCGCCCGCGCCCGGCAACCTGAAGGAACTCCGCAACCGGCGGGACGCGACCTACACGCAGCAGGAGGCGAAGCAGCTCATCGACGCCAACAGCGCGGAGGACAACGCCACGCTGATGAAGCTGGCCGAGCGCATCGTGCAGCAGCAGGACGCCGCGGTGCCCGTCCCTTCGGCGATCCGGGCCACGGTGCCGTCGCAGGGCAAACTGCTGACGTTCCGCCGCACAGTGCAGGTGGACCACGACGCGGACCTGGACCTCCGCCTGAAGGCCACCAGTGCCCAGACGGCTCCGTGGGGCTTCCGGGTGGTGTTGCTTGCGGGGTTGTTCGCGGTGCTCGCGGGCTTTGCCTGGCTCGCGGCCCGACGCCCGGCGGCCGCATCGTGACCTGTCTGTCGGCGGGGCGGCGGACCTTCCCAGGCCGTCGCCTACCTGCCGTTGGCCCGTGCCTCCAGCGATTTCAGGCCCTTCTGGGCGTCTGCGTTGCCCGGATCCAGTTCGAGCGTCTGCCGGAATCGGGCCGCCGCTTCGGCCGGCTCTTCCTGTGCCAACGCGATCTGCGCGAGCAGGAGTTGGCTGCGGAAGAAGGTCCGGTCTGCCGCCAACGCGCGCTCCAAGGTGTCCCTTGCCGCGGCGAACTGCTTCTGCCGGAGGAAATACAGCCCGAGGTGGTGGAGGAACTCCGCGTCGTTCGGCTGCAGTTCGTCCGCGGTTGCGAGGGGCTCGAAAGCCTCGTCCACGCGGTTGAGTTCCAGCAGGGTCTTGCCGAGGTCAAAATGGGCCACGGCATTCTTGGCGTTGCGACGGATCCGTTCGCGGAAGAACGCGACACTCTGCTCGCGGTATGAGCTGTCGAAGGCCCGCTGCAGCGCGATACCGCCGGCCTCGTCTCCGGGCAGCAGCTGGAGCCAGAGTTGCGCCATCTCCTCGGTCGTTTCCCAGCCGTCGAGGACGCGGCGGGGAGGTCGGCTGGGATTCCGCGGATTGGTCGCCGAGTTGTCGAACGTCCACCGGAAATCCAGCCGGGTGCCGGCTGCGAGCGAAATGGCCGGACCGTAGCGGTAGTCGAGCTGCCAGTTGAAATCCCAGTCGCGGATGTGCAGCCGCGTGACCGGCTGGCCGCCCGGCTCCGTGGTCCGGAAAACGAACTCCTTGCCGAGGTAATGGGCGTGGGGAAGCGCGGACAACAGATCGGACGCCACGGGCAGCGTCAGCGAGGATTCGACGGCGTAGTTGGTCGCGCCCGGTTCGATGTCGAGGGACATCGCGTCCAGTCCCACGATGACCGGAGTGTTGGTCGGTGGCCGGTCGGTGAAGTGGAATCCGACCGTGGGCTGCACCAGTTCCTTTTTGCCCGTGCGCTGCAGGTGCAGACCCACGATGAGGTCTGTGCCCGGCTGCAAAGGCCATGACAGGCCGTCATTGCCCGCCAAGGGAGCCCGTCCAGGTGCCCAAGCCAGCAAGAACCCGGGAGGATCCTGGCCCGGCAGCATCTTCCCCGGAAAGCCCGGCTGGCCGTCTTTGCCATCCCGCTTCCGGGCCTTGCCCGTGGTGTCGAGAACCAGGCGGGCATGGTGCACCGCGCGGTTTCCGGGCCGAAACTCGATGGTGCGCACGTGCCGGTTGGACGTAACCGCCAGCGGGGCCACGAGGATGCGGAACACGTCCGCGCCGTCCGCACCCAGTTCAAAGGGCTTCGGAAAGGTGACCACGAGATCCGGCGTCCCCAATTGCCAACCGGGAGTGAATTGCGGTGGCGGCGGCAGGTCCGCGGGATCGCCTTCCGGCGTGCCGGAGGCCACCCACGTCTTCAGCAATTCAATCTCCGTCGCCGTCAGCCGGCGTGCTTCCGGAAAGACTTCCACCCCCTCGTCGGGGAGCCACGGCGGCATCCGCCTTGCCGCGGTCACCTCGACGATGTCCGCTGCGTGCTTCCGGGCGTCCGCCAGCGTCAGCAGCGAAAATGGTCCGGCCTCGCCCGGCCGGTGGCAGGGAGCGCAGTGGCGGTAGAGCAGGGGGGCGATGTCGCGGGCAAACGTGGGTTTGCCGTCGGCTCCGAGCGCGGCGGGTCCAGCTTGCAGGCACGCGAGCACCAGCAATCCGGCGCGGACGCCGCCGAAGCAGCCCGTGGTGATCCCCACAACTGAAGTTTGTGCTACCCGTTGCCCGGTCATTTTGTCGCCTCCTGCGGCCCGAATTCGGTGTGCATTCCGGCAACGCTCGCAATCGCTGCCGCCATGGCAACTTCAATGTCGTGTGCGGCGGGGCGACTTCCGCATTGCTCCGCACCGGCCGATGCCGCTACGCCTCGCGGATGAACGACGGTTATCAGCGGCCTCCCTCCTCCCGTTACGCCCCGCGTCCCCGGGCCGGAGCACCGGCGGGCGCGTGGTCGCGGCCGGCCGCGCGCCCGCCCGGCATCCGCCCGAAGCAGGCCCCGGAAGGCAGCGAGCACTGGCCGAAGCCGTGGGTGCAGCTCAAGACCTTCAGCTACGCCCCGGCCATCTACCCCGCGATGGTGGGCGCCGTGTCACCCGACGCCCAACCGGGCGGCCTGGTCAATGTGATGGACAAGAACGGCCGGCTGTTCGGGCACGGGCTGTTCAATCCGCTGGCGCGGGTGCCGCTCCGGGTCATCCACCACGGCGATGACGCATTTCTTGAGGCCGACTTCCTTGCGCTCATTGACCGGGCCGTGGACCTGCGCCTGAAGGTGCTCGACCTGCCCGCGCAGACCGATGCGTTCCGGGTCATCCATTCCGACGGCGACGGCCTGAGCGGGCTTGTGGTGGACAAGTTCGCCGACGTGCTGAGCGTGCAGGTGCACAGCCTCGGCATCTGGCAGCGCCTCCCGAAGTTCCTCGACCATCTTCGGGCCCGACTGGGCACGACGAAGACCGTCATCGAGGTGGATCATCCCGTCGCGAAGCACGAAAGCATCCGCGTCGCGGAAGTGCCCTCGGACGAGGTGCGCAATGTGAAGATCCGCGAGCACGGCATCCGTTACGAAGTGAACTTCGCCACCGGCCACAAGACCGGGTTCTTCTGCGACCAGCGCGAAAACCGCCGCGCCATCGCCCGCTGGTGTCCCGACGCCACGGTGCTCGACCTCTGCTGTTACACCGGCGGGTTTGCGCTCGCCGCGAAGCTCCTGGGCAAGGCCGCCGAAGTCACCGCGGTGGACCTCGACGAGAACGCCATCGCGCAGGCAAAGCGCAATGCCAACCTGAACCAGGCCCGCGTGGACTGGGTGCATTGCGACGCCTACAGCTACGCGCGCCAGATGCGGAAGGACGGCAAGAAGTTCGACGTCGTGATCCTGGACCCGCCCAAGCTGATTGACGGACGCGACGAGGCGGTCTTCGCCGAGGGCATGCTGAAATACGAGGACCTCAACTCGCTCGGAATGGTCATCACGAAGCCCGGCGGACTGCTGGCGACCTGTTCGTGTTCGGGTCAACTGGGTTCCGGCGAATTCGAGCAGATGGCGATCCGGAGTGCCCACCGGGTAGGACGGAAACTCCAATTCCTTGACCGCACCGGCGCCGGACCGGATCACCCGGTCATGTCGAACTGCCTCGAAAGCCGTTACCTCAAGGTGCTCTGGGCGCGGGTGTGGTGAAGGGCGGGCAGTCGTGCATGCTGGAACGGTTTCAATTCCAGGTTTCCCCGCCCTTCCGCCGGCTTGTGTTCCGGCCCCGCGGCTTTCCTAATCGCCCCGTGCCTGCAATCCGCCCGCTGCGTCTCGGAGTTCTCGGCTCCGGCAAAGGTTCCAACTTCGTCGCCATCGCCGATGCGATTGCGGCGGGAAGCGTTCCGGCGGAGGTCGCCCTTGTGGTGAGCGATGTCGAGGACGCGGGCATCCTTGCCCATGCCCGCGAGCGTGGGCTGCCGGCGCGATTTCTGCGGCCCGGGAAATTCCGCACCAAACTCGACGAGGCGGCCGAGGCGGCCTACCTCGGCGCCCTGCGCGACGCCGGCGTTGAGTTGGTCGTGTTGGCGGGGTTCATGCGCATCCTGAAGGGCGAGTTCCTGCGCGCGTTTGAGGGCCGGGTGGTGAACATCCATCCGTCGTTGCTGCCGTCCTTTCCCGGCTTGGCCGCGTGGAAGCAGGCGCTGGATTACGGCGTGAAGTTCACCGGCTGCACCGTGCACTACGTGGACCAGGGCGTGGACACCGGCCCGATCATCGGCCAGCGCGCCGTGCCGGTGCTGGACGGCGACACCGCGGAATCGCTCCATGCCCGCATCCAGGTGGCCGAACGTGAGCTGTATCCCGCCGCGGTGGCGGCCATCGCCCGGGGCGAAGTGAGGGTGCGCGGGCGGCTGACGGCGGGATTTGCCGGCTGAACCGCCCGATCCGGCCCTCCGGCGGCAGCGAGTTTCCGGCCGGCGAAACCGGGACTAGAACCGCCCGCGGCCATCGCCTAGGCTGCGCCCATGCACCGCTTCCTCTCCGCCTTCGCGCTGGCCTTGGTGTCGCTGTTCCTGGGCTGCAAGCCCGCCTCCGCTCCCGAATCCGGCGGGACTGGCGGCAGGAAAATCACGGTGGCATTCATGCCGAAATCCAAGGGCAACGCCTACTTCATGTCCTGCCGGCAGGGGGCCGAGGCCGCGGCCAAGGAGTTGGGCATCGAGATGATCTTCGACGGCCCGACCGATCCCGATCCCGCCAAGCAGAATGAGATCGTCGAGCAGTGGATCAATCTCGGCGTGGATGCGATCGCCGTGGCCTGCGAGAACCGCGACGGCATTTCCACGGCCCTGCGCAAGGCGCGCGCCAAGGGCATCAAGGTCGTCACCTACGACGCCGACGCCCAGCCCGACGCCCGGGAGTTCTTCGTGAACCAGGCCACGGTGGAGGGCATCGGCAACGCGCTGACGGACGAGGCCGCGCGGTTGCTGAACGGGAGCGGCGAATACGCCATCATCACCGCCAGCCTGACGGCGGGAAACATGATCGCCTGGCAGCAGGCCATCGAGAAACGCAACGCCGAGAAGCATCCCAACCTGAAGCGCGTGGCCCTGCGTCCCTGTGATGACCTCAAGGACAAGGCCCAGAGCGAAGCCACGGCGCTGCTCAGCGCAAATCCCAATCTCAAGCTCATCATGGCGATCTGCTCGCCGGCGGTCCCGGGAGCGGCCGAGGCCATCAAGCAGGCCGGCAAAGCCGGGCAGGTGAAACTCATCGGCCTCGGGCTGCCCAATGAGAACAAGCGCTACGTCAAGGATGGCGTCACGGACACGGTCATCCTGTGGAAGACGCTCGACCTCGGCTACCTGACCATCCAGGCCGCGACCGCGCTGGCCAAGGGTGAGCTCAAGCCGGGCGCAACGGCGTTCACCGCGGGCAAACTTGGCGAGATCCGGATCGCCGGGGACAACCTCCTGCTGGGCGAACCGTTCAAGTTCACCCGAGAAAACATCGACCAGTTCGACTTCTGACGTTCCGGCCGGAGCGATGGCCGCCAACAATTCGCTGGCCGGGAGTTTCGCGGTTCCGGAACCTTGCCCCATGAAGTTCACGGTCCCGATGCGGCTGCTGCTGACCCTCGCCTGCTTGCTATGGGTGGTCCCGGTGCGCGCCGAGCACCGGGCGACCCGGTTGGGCAATCCCGCCTTCCGCTTTGCGCCGCCGCTTACCCGGCCCGACGACCTGCGGGACCGCTTTCGGAGCGAAAAGCTCCGGCCCGACATCGCCGAGATCCTGCGGCAATGGGGGTGGACCGGCGACCTCGCGGACCTTCATGCCGCCGCGCAACGGGCGGACATCGCCGACATCCGGCTGCCCTATGGCACCCGGATGCCGTTCATGTCGTCGCGGGAGAACGGCAAGCCGGTCTGCCTCAAGGACGTGGTCTGGGTCGGCAAGGAACCGGTCGAGGCCTACGCCTTCCACTTTTCGTCGAAAGGCCGGCGCTACCGCTGTGTGACGCCGAAGCCGTGCAGCAACTTCTTCCTCGAAGATCTCGGTCCCGACAAACCGGAGCTGTTGCTGGTAAAGAGCGCCCCGCCCGAGGCGGGAACCTGCGCGCCGTTTGAGCTGAAGCTGATCTACCGCAATGTGGGTGCGGTTCCCGCCACTCAGGTGAAGCTCGTGGACACGCTTCCGGACGGCATGAAGACCGCCGCGGGTGATTCCACGGTGAACTTGGACCTGGGCACCCTCGCGCCGGGGCAGGGGAAGGAAGTGAAGCTGCCCGTCATGGCGACCCGTTCGGGGACGTTTACCAACGTCGCCCGCCTCAGCTGTGCCGAGGGCATCGCCGTGGAGGCTGCGGCGGTGACGACGGTGCACTCGGCGACGCTGGCGCTCGACTGTTCTGCGCCGGCGCAGGTGTTTGCCGGTCGCCCGCTCAACGTCTGCCTCACCGTCCGCAACACCGGTGACGGCGTCGAGAACCGGGCAGTGGCCCGATTGCCGTTGCCTCCGGGCGCCACGCTGGTGAGTGCCACCGAGGGGGGCGCCCTGGTGGACGGAGCCGTCGTTTGGGAAGTGGCCTCCCTGGCGGGCGGCGCCGCACGGGAACTGTGCGCCCGGCTGAGCCGGCGGGAATTGGGAGCAGTGGATTTCGCTCCGACCGTTCAGGGAAGCTGCGGACCGCTGGTGAGCAGTGCCTGCGCGACGAAGGTGGCGGGCATCGCCGCGATCCTGCTGGAGGTCGTGGATCTCGAAGACCCCGTCCAAGTGGGCAAGGAAGTCACCTACGAGATCAAGGTCACCAACCAGGGCAGCGCCACCGGCACCAACGTGCGGATGACCTGCACGCTGCCGGCCAGCCAGGAGTTCGTCTCCGGTGCCGGCATCACGGCGGTGAAGGCGGAGGGCCGGAGGATCACGATGGAGCCGCTGGCCAGCCTGGAAGCGAAAGGCGTGGCTTCATGGAAGCTGGTGGTGAAGGCCGCCGCCGAGGACGACGCCCGGTTTGAGGTCGAACTCGCGAGCGACCAGTTCGAGCAGGTCATCCGCGAGAACGAATCCACCCAGCAATACTGAGTCCGTCGCCGGGCAGGACCATCTGCCGGGATCAGGTCGTCGCCTCGCCGAGATTGCGGGCCAGCAGGGCGGTCAGCTCCCGGGGGCACAGCAGGGTGATCCGTCGCCCTTCGACCTCGAGCAGCCGGCGTTCCCGGAACTTGGCGAGGGTGCGGGACCGCGTTTCGCTGATGGTGCCCAACTCCGTGGCGAGGTCGCGCTTGGTGCCGCGGAGTTCCACGGCGCACGCATCGGTTGCGGTGGGATCAGGGCAGCGCTTGAGCAGCCAGTTGGCGAGGCGCGTCTCGACATCCCGAAGGGTCATTTCCTCGATCTGGCCGACCAACACCCGCAGGTGGACGCTCATGGCGGAAAGCATCCGCAGCGCCAGTTCCGGGCGCTGGCGAAGGAGTTCGACGAAGCCGTGCTTCTGAATCAGCAGCACCTGCGAGGATTCGACCGCCCGGGCATCGGCCGGATAGCCGCGGTCGGTGGCGAGCGTGGCTTCGGCGAAGGACTCCCCGGCGCGAAAGACATGGATCGTCTGTTCTTTGCCGGTCGCGGTGACCCGGTGGACATTGATCGCTCCGGTCTGCACCAGATAGCAGCCTTGGGCCGGCTCACCCTCATGGAACAGGTAGTCCCCCTTGCCCAAGCCCTTCACCGTCACCAGACCGGCGACCGCCTCAAGGTCCGGCTGGGGCAGCCCGCTGAAAAGCTGGCACGATCGCAGGGTGCTGAGGATCACCGCCTGGCGGAAGTCGGAGTCAGATGCAGGCATGGCCGGCAGCCTAAGCGGGTCACAGGCAAGACACCAGCCACCCTGCGCCCCGACCAAGTTCAATCCGTGGTTCCCGGCGTCGTCTCGCCGAACGGCGTGAAGCCACGATCCAGACCATCGCTTGGCCGAGTTCCGGCGCACGCGTCAGACTGGAACGCTACGCCTTCAGCTTCTTCTCGAGGATTTCGCCGGCCAGCGCGGGGTTGGCCTTGCCCTTGGACAGCTTCATGAGCTGGCCCTTGAGGAAGTTGAGCGCGGCCACCTTGCCGGCGCGGAAATCGGCCGCGGGACCCGGATTGGCCGCGATGACGTCGTCGGCGAGTTTCTCGATGGCGCCGGTGTCGCTGACCTGCGCGAGGCCGCGTTTCTCGACGATCTCACCAGGCTTCGCGCCGCTCTCGAACATCTCGGCGAAGACCTCCTGGGCGATCTTGCTGCTGATCTTGCCGCCGTCCACGAGCTCGACCAGTTCGCGGAGCGACTCGGGCGCGAACTTCACATCGCCCACTTCGGCGAAGGCTTCGGAAAGTTTCGCGGCGAGGTTGTTGATGACCCAGTTGGCGATGGCTTTGGGATTCTTGAAGCCGGCGGCGGCCTGTTCGAAGAAGTGTCCGAGCGGCAGGTTGTCGGTGAGCACCTGCGCGTCGCCGGCCGGCAGGCCGAACGCGGTCATGAGGCGCTGCTTGCGCTGGAGCGGCAGTTCGGGAACCGCGGCGCGGATATCGGCGAGCCAATCGTCGGTCGGACAGAAGGGCATGAGGTCCGGCTCCGGGAAATAGCGGTAGTCGTGGGCGTCCTCCTTGGAACGCATCGGCTCGGTGATGCCGGCGACGTCGTCCCAGCGGCGGGTTTCCTGCCGGAGCTTTTCGCCGCGCGCGACGGCCTCGATCTGGCGCGGAATCTCGTATTCCAGCGCCCGCCGCACGCCGGAGAACGAGTTCATGTTCTTGATCTCGATTTTCGCGCCCAGCGTGTCGCTGCCCTTGGGACGCACGGACACGTTCACGTCGCAGCGGACCATGCCCTTTTCCATGTCGCAATCGCTGATGCCGCCGCGCACGAGGATGTCGGTGAGCGCCTTGAGATAGGTGTAAGCGTGTTCGGGGCCGCGCAGGTCGGGCTCGGAAACGATCTCCAGCAACGGCACGCCGGCGCGGTTGAAGTCCACGCCGCTGTGCCGGTCGAAGTGGTTGTTCTTGCCGACGTCCTCCTCGAGGTGCGCGCGGGTGATGCGCACACGGGCGAGCTGGCCCTCGAACTCGAACTCGACCGAACCGTTGGCGGTGCTGGGCCGGTCGTATTGGGTGACCTGGTAGTTCTTCGCGGAATCCGGATAGAAGTAGTTTTTGCGGTCGAACTTCGCGAAGCGGGGGATCTCGCAATTCAGCAGGTAGCCGGTGAGCACCGTGAGGCGCATGGCCTCGGCGTTGGCGACGGGAAGCACGCCGGGCATGCCCAAGCAGACCGGGCAGACGTTGGTGTTGGGCTCGGAGCCGAACGCGTTGGCGCAGCCGCACCACATCTTCGACTTCGTCTTGAGCTGGACGTGCGTTTCGAGGCCGATGACCGCTTCGTATTCCATGTCGGGCGGAGGTTCTGCCACGGTCGGCGGCGGAAGCCAGACGAACTTGTGCAGCCGGCGGTCACTTCCGCGAAAATCGGCCTTGCACATGGACGCTTCCCCGCCATGTTGACGCCGCAGCACGTCCGGGACTTCCCCACGAAAACGCCGACTTCTCTCCCCTGGTGTTTTTGATGCGCAACGGCGCTTTCCATTGTCAGGAATTCGGGCCTTTCCGGCGTGTCGCTCAATCAGCTTTTGACTATGGCACGCGCTCCCAAAGATCCCGCGGCTCCCAAGAAAAAAACGGCCAAAAAGAAGGCCGCCAAGGCCGCGCCTGAGATCGTCGAATCCGAAGCCGCTCCGATGGCGGCCGAACCGGCCGAAATCATCACCCCGGTCGCCGAGGCACCGGAAAACGAAGCCTCGGCCCCGGTCTCCCCGGTGCACGCGGACGAGCCGGAAGAATTTTCACTGCGCCCGACGCCCGAGCCGGCGCCCGAACCCGAGCCGGAACCGGCCCCGGTGGTCCGCCGGCAACGTCCGCCCGAACCTGATCCGGAACCGCAGCCGGAGGATGAGGTGATCGAGCCGCCGAAGCCGGAATTCATCGTCAAGCCGCGCTCGCTCAACCTGCATGACCTGCAGCCGATGCCGATCACGCAGTTGGCGGAGATCGCCAAGGACTTCGGCATCGAGAACTACGGCACGCTCAAGCGGCAGGAAATCCTGTTCCAGATCGTGCAGCGCAACTTGAAGGCAGGCGGCCAGATCTTCATCCGCGGCACGCTTGAGGTGATGAAGGAGGGCTTCGGCTTCCTGCGCTCGCCGGCGTTCAACTATCTGCCGTGTCCGGAAGACATCTACGTCTCGCCGTCGCAGATCCGCCGGTTCGATCTCCAGACCGGCGATGACATTGAGGGCCAGGTCCGCCCGCCCAAGGACAAGGAGAAGTTTTATGCCCTCCTGCGCGTCGAAAAGGTCGCCGGCGTGGATCCGGACATCGCGAAGGAGAAGACCCACTTCGAGAACCTCACGCCGCTGTTCCCGAACAAGCGGTTCATCCTCGAGACGACGCCCGACGAGCTGAGCACCCGCGTGGTGGACATCGTCTGCCCCATCGGCAAGGGCACCCGCGGCCTGATCGTCGCGCCGCCGCGCACGGGCAAGACCGTGCTGATGCAGAAGCTGGCCAACGCCGTCCTGAAGAACAACCCGGAGAGCCACCTCATCATCCTGCTGATTGACGAGCGCCCCGAGGAGGTCACCGACATGGAGCGTTCCTGCCGCGGGGCGGAAGTCGTCAGCTCGACCTTCGACGAGCCGCCCGAGCGGCATGTGCAGGTGGCCGAAATGGTCATCGAAAAGGCCCGGCGCATGGTCGAGCACAAGAAGGATGTCGTCATCCTGCTCGACTCGATCACCCGCCTGGCCCGTGCCTACAACACGGTCCAGCCCCATTCCGGCAAGATCCTGTCCGGCGGCGTGGATGCCAACGCGCTGCACAAGCCCAAGCGCTTCTTCGGCGCCGCCCGCAACATCGAGGAAGGCGGCTCCCTGACGATCATGGCCACGGCGCTGATTGATACCGGCAGCCGGATGGACGAGGTGATTTTCGAGGAGTTCAAGGGCACGGGCAACATGGAGATCCACCTCGACCGTTCGCTGGTGGACCGCCGCATCTTCCCCTCGGTCAACATCGAGCGCTCCGGCACCCGCAAGGAGGAGCTGCTCTACCATCCCGACGAATACCCGCGCATCTCGGTGCTGCGCCGGGCGCTGGTCGGTGTGCCGCCCGTGGAAGGCATGGAACTGCTGCTCGGCAAGCTCAAGAAGACGCCGAACAACATCATGTTCCTGCTCGCGATGGGCGCGAACGTCCGCTGAGCCGGTCCTGGGGCCGGATTTGCCGGTGGGCAAAAGTTCCCCACTGCCGGATGAAAACGACAAAGGCGCGGACGTTCCGTCCGCGCCTTTCGTTTGGTTTGCCGAACTACCGGACGGGCTCCACAGTGTAAAACGAGTCGGTGTTCTCGACGTCCTCATCCGTGTAGCGGGAGAATGGCCCGGATGCGGTGACTTCCTTGACCAACGTCCAATCGGAGTCGGCCAGCTGGGCCTTGCGGAGTATGCGATAGGTTTTTCCGGGTTCGCTTCGCCAGGAGATCGAAGGCACCAGCCGGGTTTTCACGAGGAACCCCGACAAGGCATCCACCGGGCTGCTGCCCGCCACGAACTCCTGCAGGTTGGTCGCCCCGTCGCCGTCCGGGTCCGCTTCGGCTTCCACCCGGGGATCGGTGAGGTAGCCATCACCAAAATGTTGCCGCCGCCATTCGGCGCTGATGCCGTCACCGAGCGCATAGACCCTCTGGAAGGACGCGGTGACGATGTCTCCCGCCGCCACGCCGTCGCTGAAGGCCTGGGCTTTGATCACCGCGGCGGCACTGAGACCGAAAGGCTTCCGATAGAGTAGGGAGTTGGCTCCGGGGGCGGAGCCGTCGAGCGTGTAACGGATCTCGCGGCCGATGCCGCCCCCGAGCAGCCGGACGACGACGGAGTTGGTGAAGAGGCCGCCTTCGGGCGCGACGCGGATCCCCAGCGGCGCTTCCTGCCGGAGCTGCAGGCCGTTGATCATGCCGAAGGAATACGTTCCCGGCTTGGCAAGCAGCACCAGCGGGGAATCCGCCTCGACCGGCACATTGGTGTAGAGCACGAACTGCTGCCCTTCGGTCCAGTTGGTGGTGTTCCAGCCGGGAACGGAAGGCGTCACCCGGTCGCCGAGGGAGACTCCGCCCGCGAGCAGTTCGAACACCGTGTTGTGATTGTCCGGCGGTCCGCCGTGGCCATAGGCATAGACGCTGTAGATTCCGGCCGGCAGGTTGGTGACGGTGACCGTGACCACCGGGTTGGCAGAGAGCGGGTAGAGGAAGATGCCGAACATCGGGTCCGGGTTGCCGTTGGGCCAGGCCCCGGGCGCATTTTCAATCGTCAGGCCGGCGCCGCTTGGCTGGCCATTGGCCCAGTAGAGCGGAGCCAGAGATCCGATTGGCTTGAATCCGCCGCCACCGTCATCGCGGCTGTAGCGGTTCCAGAAGTCCTCCGGGCTCTGACCGATTGCTGCCGGACCGACTTTTAGGGCCGAACCGTCGGTGCCGAACTGGACGTTCAACAGACCGGCCACCTGGCCAGCGATGACCGGCGGCTGATTCGTCACCACGGGCGGTTGGTTGGTGGCGGGAGGTTCCACGGGCGGTTCAACCGGGGTTCCCACGGGCGTGTCGTTCACCCGGACCAGCTGCAGGCCGTTGATGACGGCCTGGGGAATCGCGTCCGGCTTGGACAGGATGAGGAGCGGATGGCCGGCGAAAACGGCGACCGATTCGAAACGGGCATACTGAACGTTTTCCTGCCAGTTCGTGGAGCTCCAGCCCGGCCGGGTCGAGGTCCGTTTGGCGCCGAAACTGATTCCGCCGGAGCGGACCTCGAACAGCGTGTTTTGGACATCCGGCGGACCGCCGTGCCCGTAGGCGTAGAGGTCGTAGGTTCCCGGAGGCAGGCTCGAAAGGGTGAGGGTGATGGGGCCCCCGTTGAACGGATACAGATACACGCCGAACATCGGGTCCGGATGTTCGTTGCCCCACGCACCCGGGGCGTTGTCCACCTGCAGGGATGCCGGGATGGGCGTGCCGTCGGCCCACACCAGATTGGTGAGAATCCCCGTCGGGCGGAACCCGCCCTGGCCGTCGTCCCGGCTGTAGAGATTCCAGATGTCGCCTGCGGACATGCCGACGGCGGCGGCGCCCACCTTGGGAGTCGAGCTGTCCACTCCGAATTGGACGTTCAGCAGGTTGGTCACCGCGGCGGCTGCGATCGGAGTGCATGCGAGCGCGGATGAACCGAGCAGGGTGCCGATGGCCCGGAGCAGGCGGCCGGAAGTCGGGAGCGGAGTCATGCGGATGCCGACATTCGTAAACTGTCCCGCCAAGGCAACCGGAATCTCGCGGGAACGCTTACCGGCGCGTGAGCAGCAGCGCGCAGTTCCAGGCGAGGAACTCGCGGATCAGCGGCAGCGTCATCAGGGGAGCCAGTTCCGTGTAGTAGCGAGGCGCCATGGCACGCACTTTCAGCGGTGTTTCCTCCTCGATCGTGGCGAGGATGTCGCCGACGTAGGTCGGGAAAAGATTGCGGCCGGGATAGTGGAAACGTGGACGCTTGCTCAGGTGGTCGTAGATTGCCGGACCGAGTTCCGTGCCCAGGTAATGCCACGGGGAAAATTCGTGTCCGCCCCAGGGCGAAAGCCAGTTGGTCCAGCTCAGATAAAGGCTGCCGCCTTCGGTCAAAAGCTGATCGGCGGCCCGGAGGAAATCCGTCGGGCGCGCAAGATGTTCGAGCACGTTGGAGCACACGACGAGGTCATGGCGTCCCAGTTTGTCCACCGGTTCGGAATCCAGGTTGATCGGCAGAAACGGGGCCGTCCGGTGTTCGGGCAGGAGGTAGTTCTGCTCGTCGGCAAACGTCACCGTGCAGCCGGCGCTTTTCAGCAGCCCGCCGAAGACTCCGTGGCCGCAGCCCACGTCCAAGGCCCGGAAGCCGGGCCCGATCGCCACGCCAGCGGCACGCAGCCAGCGGACGGCGTCCTCGGCCTGGAGCCGGTAGAATTCCGCATCGTCCCGATGGCGGGCAAAACGCCAGAGCAACCTGTGCAGGATCACGCCTTCACCTCCGGCTTGGACACACGCAGGCGGAACCACACCTCCTCCGGCGTGAGCCAGGTGGCGAAGAACCGCTCGTAGATCACGGGTTCCAGGTTGATCACCGCATTCAGCCAGCGCAGCGCGGCGAAGTTCGACATGTGAAAGCGCTTCTCCTCCACCCGGAACCGCGCCGGTGAGTTGTAATTGGTCCGGTGCCCCAGCTTCCACTGCTCGTAGAACTTCAGCTCGCGGCCGGTGACGTCCTCGTAGTTGTCGAACGAGCGGATGCCGAACGGGGTCCGGTGGTCAGGTTCCGAGAAATACTTGGTGCTCAGGAAAAAAGGCACCTTCACCGTGAACAGGGCTCCCGGCTTCGAGATGCGCCAGAGCTCGGTAACCACCGCGTTGAAGTTCGGCAGGTGTTCCAGGATGTGGCTTGCATACACCTCGTCGAAGTGATTGTCCGGAAATGGCCAGGGATACCGGTTCAGGTCCGTGATCGTGTTCCCGCCGTAGTCCACCACGTCGAGGTTGACCCAGCCGGGGCGGATATCGAGGCCGCAGCCGACGTTGAGCCGGCGGGGTTCGGGCGGGGCGGACGGGACGTTCATCGGGGAAAGGTTGGGGAAACGCGCGCCGGATTCCAAGCCGGATGCCAAAGTGGGCGATCCATGACCGGTAGGTTTTCAGCCCTTGCCGCCCGGCACTCCGGCCGGCGACGTTCATTCCGCTGTGCGCATCCTGATCGTTTACAACACCGTCAATGACGCCCGCTCCGTGTCGGGAGTGCAGCGGCATTTCGCGGGCGTGACCGCGGACTGGATTCGGTCGGGGCATACGGTGGACTTCCTGGTGGCGCGGGCGGCCTGGCCGGTGTTCGGGGAACTTTACCCGCAGTCCGCGCTGATCAGCAGCGACAACCGGTTCGATGCGACCGGCAAACTGGCGCAGACTTGGAGAAACTTTCCCGCCTACGCGTGGCGGATGACGACCTGTCATTTTTCGGGCGTGCCCGGCGGTTACGACGTCGTCTATGCGTCCAGTCAGGCGATTTTTGAGACCTATCCGGCATTGGTGTTGGCGCGGCGTCTGCGGGCGGCCTTGGCGGTGAAAGTGCATCATGTGCTGGCCACCCAACGTCCGCCCAAGGGGCTGTTTGACCATCTTTACCTCATCGCCGAACGGCGCAGCACCCGCCTGCTGCACCGGCACGCGGACGTCATCATCACCAGCACGCCACCCATCACCGCGGATTTCCTCGAACTGCAGCGCCGCCTCGGCCTGGAGCCTCGGCAGCCGGTGACCATCGGTTACGGGCTGGATCTTCAGAAGCTGGCTTTCTCTCCGGATGCGCCGAAACGCTTTGATGCCGTGCTGCTCGGCCGGGTGCATGAACACAAGGGCGTGTTCGATGCCCCGGAGCTGTGGCGCGCGGTGCGGGCCCGACGACCGGAGGCCAAACTGCTGGTCATCGGGGAAGGGGCTCACCGGGCTGAATTGCAACGCCGGTTTGCCGCGGCCGGCATGGGGCAGGAAACGGGTGCGGTGACCTTCACCGGCGGCATACCGGACGCGGAAAAGGATGCCCTGCTCCCGCAGTGCCGGGTCGGGCTGAGCCTGTCGCGCGAGGAGGGCTGGGGCCTGTCGGTCACCGAGTATCTGGCGTTCGGATTGCCCGTGGTAGCGATGCGGCTGCCGGTGTTTGACCAGGTGTTTCCGGGGCAACTGGACCTCGTGGATCAGGGCGACGCCGCGGCGGCCGCCGCCCGGGTGCTGCACTGGCTGGAGCATCCGGAAGCCGCCCGGGCACAGGCGGTGCGGGGACGGGCGTTTGTGGAACGGTATGACTATCGGGCGGTGGCGGAGCAGGAACTTGCCGCCTTGGAAGCCGGGCTCCGGAATCGGCGTGCCCGCTGAGTCGGGGGCTGGGGCGGGCTGGGAAGCTGGCTGGCCGACATGGATTCGAACCATGACTAGGTGAGTCAAAGTCACCTGTGCTGCCGTTACACCATCGGCCAACGAAGCGCGCGGAACCTAGGCAGGTCGCTCCGCGGGGCAAAGCGTTTTTTCCGGGGCCATGAATCCTGTTCGAGATGCCGGGACAGAAGCCGGCAAATTCCTGTTGCCCTGCCCCTTAACGGCGACTCGACACCGGGCTGGCGGCTGGGGTTCACTGTCGCCCTCTTATGAAGGTATCCCCCTTCCTTATGGCGGGCGTTTCTGCGGCGCTTGCCCTGCAGCTTCAGGCTGCGACCAACTCCCTCCCGGCATCCGCAGCGTTGCCGTTGGGATCCTCCAGCACCCGCGGCTTTGCCGTGCGGACCCTCCAGGGCCCGGCTGAGCCGGCGCTCGCCAACAACATTCTCCGGGCCTTGCGCCAGCTGAATGGAACGTTGACCGACACGAACGGTGTGGCCGTGCCCAATCAGGCGTTCCCGCCCGATTCCGGCTCGGTCTGGGCCAAGGACGGCCTCAACTTTGAGCGCGAAGGCGCCCAGGTGGACGTGTCCGATGCGGACGGCAATGTCATCGCCTCGTTTTTCCCGGAGTTTTTCCCCGGGATTCCCGGAACCGGCGAGCACACGGACAACTTCGTGGTCGAGGCGGTCACTTTCCTGGAGCTGGCGCCCGGCACCTACACCTTCGGCGTGAATGCCGGGGCCGACCGCACCGACGTGAACAACGACGACGGTTTCCAGGTGCTGACCGCCCTGAACCCGCGCGATTTCTTCGCGACCAAACTCGGTGAATTCGAGCGCAACGCGGCGACCAAGCCGTTTGTGGGCAACCAGCGCAACGAATCCACCTTCACGCTCGTGGTCAGCCAGGCCGGGCTTTACCCGGTGCGGCTAGTGTATTGGCAGACCGGTCTCGGTGCGAACCTGCAGCTCTACACCATCGTCGCGGATACCGGTGAGCGCATCCTGGTGAACGATCCGAACGATGCCCGGGCGGTGAAGGCCTACCGGAACAACGCGACCGCCGGAACGGACGGTCCTTACGTGGGCGAAGTGAGCCCCGCCGGCGGTTCGGACGGCAACAGTGCGGCGGCGCCGATCGAGGCCGTGATCGTGGATGGTGCGGCAACCGTGGCAACGTCGGCGGTGAAGCTCTATCTGAACGGCACCGCGGTGGTGCCGCAGAAGCTGGCCAAGAACGGTGGCGTTCTCTCGCTGGCCTACAGCCCGAATGCCTCCCGCACCACGAAGGACAATCTGGTGCGCTTGGAATACACGGACTCGACCGGCGTGAGCCGGACCAACTCGTGGTCCTTCGGCATCATCACCACCGGCGGTTCCGCCACGACGGTCGCCGGCCAGTGGGATTTCGACGCGGGCAACCTGAACGCCACGGTGGGTCAGCCTCTGGCCTATTTCACGGCCGCCGCCCAGACGGGCACGAAATTCGGCACCACCGGTGCGGGCGATCTGGCCGCGGTCCCCAACATCGGCGGCGTGGCCGCGAAGGTGATGGAAGTGCCCGGCGACGTCACCCGCGACATCGGTTATGTGATGACCCACGGCATCGCCCCGAACGGCGGCGGCACGCGGGTCAACCAATACACGCTGATCATGGACGTGCTGGTGGACACCTCGGGTCCCGGGGCGGCCTCGCTGTGGCAGACCAGTTCGGCCAGCAACACCGATGACGGCGACCTGTTCTGGCAGGGCAGCAACTTCGGCCAGGGCGGCGGCGGCTACAACGGTCGCGGCACCTTCACCGCCGGGGAATGGCATCGGGTGGTGGCAGCCTATGACATGGCGGCCAATCCGCCGGTCGTCACCAAGTATGTGGACGGCATCAAGCAGGATGATTGGACGGCCAACCAGTCCCTCGACAATGCCCGCCGCTCCCTGGCGGCGACCGCGATCCTCTTCGCCGACGGCGACCAGGATGAGCGCCGCAAGATGTGGGTGAACTCGGTGCAGATCCGTTCCGGCAAAATCAGCGATGCCGAGGCGTTCGCCCTCGGTGGACCCAGCGCCGCCGGCATTCCGCAGTCGATTCCGCAGTCCAACGTCACGGGCATGTGGGACTTCAACTACGGCGACCTCGGCGCCAGCATCGGCGCTCCGCTGACCTACCTCGACGGCGCCGAAGGCCTGACCAAGACCGGCACCGTGTTCGGCAGCACGGGCGACGAGAACCTCGTCGAAGTTCCCGGCATCAATGGCCAGCCCGCCAAGGTCATGAAGGTCCCCGGCGACCTAGACCGCAACATCGGCTACGTCATGACCCACCGCATCGCCCCCAACGGCGGCGGTTCGCGCGTCAACCAATACACGCTCGTGATGGATGTCTATGTTGAGACCTCCGGCCCCGGCGCGGCCTCCCTGTGGCAGACCAGCTCCGCGGGCAACACGGACGACGGCGACCTGTTCTGGCAGGGCAGCAACTTCGGCCAGGGCGGCGGCGGCTACAACGGTCGCGGCACCTTCACCGCCGGTGCCTGGCACCGCGTCGTGGCGGCCTACGACATGGCGGCCACTCCTCCGGTGGTCGTGAAGTATGTGGACGGCATCAAGCAGGACGAGTGGACGGCCAATCAGTCGCTCGACAATACCCGCCGTTCGCTGGCCGACACGGCGATCCTGTTCGGCGACGGCGATCAGGACGAACGCCGCGTGATGTATGTCAACGCGGTCCAGATCCGCTCCGGCCGCCTGTCGGACGCCCAGATCGTGGCCCTTGGCGGACCTGACGCAGCCGGCATTCCGGTGGTGTTGCAGTCCAGCACGGTCAAGGGCCAGTGGGACTTCGAGTTCGGTGACCTGGGTGCGACCATCGGTGCGCCGTTGGCGTATCTCGACGGTGCGGCCGGGACGACCAAGACCGGCACGGTGTTCGGCGCCGCGGGAGAAGGCGACTTCGCCGAGGTCCCGAAGATCGACGATCAGGCGGTCAAGATCATGAAGGTTCCGGGCGACCTCGACCGTAACGTCGGCTACCTGATGACCCACCGCATCTCGCCGAACGGCGGCGGCACGTTGGTGAATCAATACACGGTCATCTTCGACATCCTCGTGGACACCTCCGGACCGGGCGCGGCGTCGCTCCTCCAGATCAGCTCCAAGGGCAACACCGATGACGGCGACCTGTTCTGGCAGGGCAGCAACTTCGGCCAGGGCGGCGGCGGCTACAACGGCACCGGCGCCTTCACCGCGGGCGAATGGCACCGCGTCGCGGCGGCCTACAACATGGCGGCCACTCCGCCCGTGGTGACCAAGTATGTGGACGGCATCTTCCAGGACGACTGGACGGCCAACCAGTCCTTGGACAATCCCCGCCGCGCACTGCAGGACGTCGCCATTCTCTTCGGTGACGGAGACCAGGACGAACGCCGGGTGATGTATGTGAGCTCGATCCAGATCCGCGAAGGCGCCCTGAGCAAGCCCGAGCTGGAATCCCTCGGTAAACCCACCGCCACTGGCATCCCGGTGTTCCTAAGCGTGGCACCGCCGGTCATCGAAGGGCCGACTGTCGTCACCACGGTGCCGGCCGGTCTGGGCGGTTCGCCGCTGACCAATGCGTCCGTCAACACCGCCACCAAGACCATCACCGCTGACATTCCGGCGGATGGCACCCAAGGCTACCTGACCATCACCCCCGCGGTGGTGATCACGGGCAGCAAGATCGAGAACGGCAAATTGGTGATCACTTACCAGTAAGCCCGTTCGACGGAAGGGTTAATGTCACGGGCCGGACGGTTCGCCGTCCGGCCCTTTTGTTTTCGTTTCCGATCAACGGCTGACTCGCAGGGCGTAAAGGTGCGTCATCGTGCCGACGTAAAGCGTTCCGTTGGCGGCCACCGGGGTGGCGCTGATCGGGGCGCCGAGTTCAAGGCGGTGGAGAACCTGTTTTTCGCGGGCGAGGGCGAAGGCCCAGAAGTCTCCCCGGCGGGTGCCGACGTAAACCTTTCCGTCGGCCGCGAGGGCGGAACCCCAGACTTCTCCGCCCAGTTCGTGCGTCCAGACCTCCTGGCCGGTCTGGGCGTCCACGCAGTGAAACTTCCGCATCGAGTCCGCGGCGAACACCATGCCGTTGGCGACGGTGGGGGTGGACATCGTATGCCGGCCCAGGGGATACGACCACTGCCGGTGGGTCGCGGTGACATCGCCGCTGCCGTCGAGGCGCACCCGCTGCAGCCAGGCTTCGTTCTTCCCCCAAAACCAGTCGCCGCCGCCTGCGAGGAACACCGAGCCGTCCAGCAGCACGGGCATGCCGTAGATGTTGCTGGGGCTGGTCGTCCGGTTGCCATTGAACCGGTGGACTTCGTCCTTCGGTGCCTGCGGATCGGGATCGTAGCGCCACACCTGCTTCAGTTTGCGGATGGTGCCCAAGGATTCTTCCCGGGGCGGCTCCGAGGCGGACAGCGGCTCGAAGCCGTAAAGGACACCATCTCCGCCCGCGAGGTAAACGCGCTCCTTGCCCTCCACCGTCCCGAGCGATGGCGAGGACCAGGTGCAGTGAAAGATCTTGGGAGCGATGCCGAGGCCATCCTGCGCGAGGTAACGGCCGGTCCGTTTGTCGAGCACGACGAGGCTCGGGGCCTCAGGCGTCCGGATCTTCTTGTGGGTGTTGTCCACGCCGGTGCCGGTGTTGAGGTAAAGGTGATCGCCATGGACGAGGATCGAACTGTGCGCCGCGTCGTGTGACCAGATGCCGGCCTGGGCGGTCAGGTCGAATTGCCAGAGAATGTCCGCATCCAGTGCGCCCGGGACCAGCTTGCTGGCGGGGGCATTGGTGCCACGCGGTGTCAGGTAGGCGCCCTCGTCCCGAAACGGACCATCGTTGCCGTTGGCCATGCCCTTCACGTCGAGACACAGCACGACCCCACGGTTGTCCACCAGGTAGGCCCGGTCGCCCTCGACCGTGACCGGCGAGGAGAGGCCGCTTTTCGGCCAGTCGTGAAAGATGTCCTCCTCGCGCTTGGGCACCGCCAGCTGCCACAGGAGGTGACCGTCGGATTCGGCCAGGCAAAGCAGCACGCCGCGGTCGCCGGGACGTAGGGGATCGCGGGGCTCCTCATTGTTGGTGCCGATGTAAACCCGGCCGCCGGCGATTACCGGAGTTGCGTGGGATTCCGTGCCCAGCTTCGCGGTCCAGCGGACGTTCTCGCCGGTCTTGGGGTCGAACCGCGCGGGCAGATTGCGTTCGGTCGAGGCGAGGTTGCGGGTCCACGCCTGACCGTATTGGGGTTGGTCGGCGGCGCCGGTGGCACCGGTCAGCAGCAGACTGAGGAATGCGGCCGGAACCAACGACGGCGAGGGAAGCCGGAAACAATTCATGGCGATGGCGGGAAACATCGGGCCGACGGCCGGCGTTGGCACGCGGAATTGGGGCGGAATCGGGATTTCGCCAAATAGGGTTGGCACGGTGGCGGAGATTGGCGGACAACCGCGCGGTGACCTCCCCTTGGGACACTGCCTCGCTGGAGGAGCTGGAATCGCGCATTTGGTCGGAACTCGGCCACAGTGTCGCGGATACCCGTCACCCGTGGAGTCTTCCCGCGGTGGCGACGTCCGATGGGCAGGGGCCGGACGTGCGCACGTTGGTGCTGCGGGAGGTGGACCGCACCTGGCGCCGGCTGGTGGCCTATTCCGATGCCAGGGCCACCAAGATCGCCCAACTGCGGACGGATCCGCGGACCGCCTGGCACTTCTATGATACCCGGAGCCGGGTCCAGGTCCGGGCCCGGGGTGTTTCGCTGGTGGAGCATCAGACCGATTTTTCCCGTCGGGCTTGGGAACTGGTGCCCGAAGCCAACCGGGCCAACTACCGGACCATGGGAGTTCCCGGCGCGGCGATCGCCGGCCCGGCGGAAGGTCACATATTCGCCCCGGGAGGCGCGGAGAACTTTGCCCTCATCGTCACGACCATCAGCCACTTGGACTGGCTCTGGCTGGCACCGGCGGGACATCGCCGGGCGTGTTTTGAGTGGCAGGCTGGGCACTGGCAGGGGTGTTGGACAGTGCCGTAACGTCGGGAAGCCGGTTGGTGCAGATCGCCGGCGTTCTCAAGTTTGGTTACCGGCCTGCCGATGCCCAGACGTCATCAACCGTCGTGTTGGTGTGTCCGGCAACCTGCCCCGAGCCCATGAAGCTTCGCTCCAAGCTGATTCTCGCCTTTACGATGGTGGCTTGTGTCCCCTTGGTGGGCGGGGCCATCGGCATCTTTTCCCACCGCTGGTCCTTGCGGAGGGCGGAGGACTTGGGGCGCATTGAACGTGCGGGAGTGGAACTCTCGCTGGTGGCGGAAGATTTGAAGCGGAATTGGGCGGCATCGCGGGCGCAGGCAGGAAAGTTGACCGCTGGCGGGTCTGAATTTGACCGGGTTCGTCAACTCGCCGGAGCTTTGGGAATTCCCACGGCATCCTTGAACGAAAGTGACCGGGCCGCGGCGACCGCTTGGCTGGATTCGGTGCCGGGATGGGTGGCAGCCAAGATTCAGGAACGGGGCGAGGTCGTTGCCCGGGAAAACCGCTGGCTTGATCTCACGATGGGGCTCGGAACCTTGGCGGGCATTGCTTTGGGCATCGGCTTTGGCGTGGTCACCAGCCTTGCGGTCACCCGCCACGTGCGCGGGGTGGCCGAGGAGATTTGGAACGAAACCGGCCGGGTGGCGAATTCCGTGGGCCTCGTCAGTGGCTCCAGCCAGCAGTTGGCCGTCGCCTCCAGTCAGCAGGCCGCGTCGCTCGAAGAGACCGGAGCCGCGCTGGTCGAGGTGAATTCGTTGGTCAAGGCGAACGCCGGCAATGCCCGCGATGCCCGGGCCCTGTCGCATCAGAACCGGACCGAAGCGGATCGCAGCGCCTCCGAGGTCGCCGAGTTGCAAATCGCCATGCAGGAGATGTCGGCGGCCAGCACCAACATCGCCAAGATCGTCCACTCGATCGACGAGATTGCCTTTCAGACGAACATCCTGGCCCTGAACGCGGCGGTCGAGGCGGCGAGGGCGGGTTCGGCAGGGGCGGGTTTTGCAGTCGTGGCCGACGAAGTGAGGAAACTCGCGCAACGCTCCGCGTCCGCCGCTCACGAGACTTCCGGCAAGATCGCCGACGCGTTGGAAAAGAGCACTCGCGGGGCCGCGATTGCCGCGCGGGTCGAGGAGTCATTGCGCAAGGTCATTCAGGACGCGCATCAGGTGGACGAGCTGATCGGGAGAATTGCCGATTCGTCGGCCGAACAGGCCCGGGGGTTGGATCAGGCCGTGGGTTCCATGAAGCGCATCGACGAACTGACCCAGCGCAATACCGCCAGCGCCGAGGAGGCGGCCGGGGTTGCCCAAAAGTTGGAGGCGGAGACCAAGTCCATGCAACTCCACCTTTCGCGCTTGCTCGACGGGTCACCCGCGGCTGCGCCGGGGCCCGAAGAGCCGGTCGAAGCGGAAATTTCTTCAAGAAGCCCGCGATCCGGGCTCAAGCCGCGCTCGAACGAAGTTCCCGTAGCCGCCTGACGCCGGCGGAAGTCCGACGACAACTCCCGGTTTGGGTTTCCGGATTCGCTGAGGCATCCTCCTGCTCATGCTCAAATCGACGCAAAAGAAAGTCCGGCCTGTCAGCCATGGCCGGATCGCGATCGTGGCCGCACGCTACAACGAAGAATATGTGAATGGACTGCTGGCGGCTGCGCTGGGGGTCCTGCGCAAGGCCGGGATAGCGACGCCTGAGATCCATCGGGTCCCCGGTTCCTACGAGGTCCCGGTGATGGCCGCCGCCTTGGCCCGGCGGCGGGAGCGCCGTCCGGAAGCGATCATTTGCCTTGGCCTGATCTGGCAGGGGGAGACGACCCACGCTCAGCACATTGGTGAAGCGGTTTCGTTTGCGCTCATGGATTTGGCCATGGAATCCGGGGTGCCCGTGATCCACCAGGTCCTCACGGTCAAGAACCGGAAACAGGCCAAAGCGCGCTGCCTGGTTGCGAAGACCAATCGGGGTGCGGAAGGAGCCCATACGGCGCTGGCCATGGTTGCCGCCCTGCGCGGGCTTTGATTCGGTGAATGAGCGCTGCGGCGGAGCGTCGAACGGGGGCTTGTGAAATGTTTCACAAGTCGCTTGACCGAGCAGGGTCGGTTGTTAGTTTGGCTCCGATTTTAACAGGAAAACGTCAGAAATGCTCATGAAACACGTCCTCCCTTATGCTGCGGCCATGGCCGCCGTCGCCGTGTCTGCGTCCGCCGCCGAGGTCAGCGGCAAGGTCTCCCTGAAGGGCACTCCGCCGCCGGAAAAGGCCATCGCCGCGCTCAAGGCGGATCCGAATTGCGGCAAGGCCAACGCGGCCGCGGAAGTGAAGACCCGCCTGTATGTGGTGGGCGCCGACAGCGGCTTGGCGAACACGCTTGTTTACGTCAAGAAGGGCTTGGAAGGGAAGACGTTCGCCCCTTCCGCCGACAAGCCCCTGATTGATCAGAAGGGCTGCATGTATGAGCCCTACATCAGTGCCGTTCAGGCCGGGCAGCAGTTCGACGTAAAGAACTCGGATGCCTTCATGCACAACGTCAATGCCACCCCCAAGGCTGCTGGCAACAAAGGGTTCAATTTCGCCCAGGCGAACGCCGGGCAGGTCAACACGAAGGCCTTTGACAAGGCCGAACTGGGTGTGCGGTTCGCCTGCAACGTCCATCCCTGGATGATCGCCTATGTGCACGTGCTCGAGAATCCGTTCTTCGCGGTCACCGACAAGGATGGCAATTACACCTTCAAGGGCGATCTTCCGGACGGCAAATACACCGTCGAGGCGTTCCACATGAAGGCCGGGGCCGTCACGCAGGAGATCGAGGTCAAGGGCGGCAAGGCGACCGCCGCATTCACGCTGGAAGTGAAGGCCCAGTGATCCGGGACTGATTTGACGCCGGGGTAACCAGTGGTTGGTTGCCCCGGTTTTTGTTTGGTGAGCATGAGCAATTCCGACCAGTCCAACCGGTGGCTATTCCGGTTTTCCGTCGCGGTGGCCCTCTGCACTTGGGGGCTGATCTGCATGGGGGGATTGGTGACCAGCAAAGGCGTGGGCATGGCGGTGCCGGACTGGCCGACCAGTTACGGCTACAACATGTTCGCGTTGCCGATCTCGACTTGGTTTACCGGCGGCGTGTTTGACGAACACACCCATCGCCTCTGGGCCTCGACGGTCGGCCTGCTGGTGGTGGCTCTGCTCCGGTGGTTGGGCGGAAACGCGTCCCGGAAGCCGCTTTTGGCCATTGGCGGGGCGGAAATCCTCATGGGAATCGGCCTGCTGGGCGTGGGTCCGGACTGGCGCGGGGCCGGCCATTTTCTGGCGGGAATCGGCGGCGTGGTCCTGCTGGCCGGCGTGGTTTGGGTGCGGAACGGGCCGGCGGAATGGCCGGTGGTGACATGGGGATGGCTGGCGTTCTGGCTGGTGCAGTTTCAGGGTCTTCTCGGCGGTCTTCGGGTGGTGTTGGACAAGCATGTTTTTGCCGGCACCACGTTGGGAACGGCGTTTGGAGTGTTCCACGGCTGTTTGGGGCAGGCGTTTCTGGTGCTCCTTTGCGCGGTCGCGCTCCGGCTGTCCCCCCTGTGGAGAAGGGGATTCGGGGCCGGAGAATTTCCGACGGGATTCCGGACTTGGCTGACCGCCGGCCTCCTTCTGTCAATTGGCCAGCTGCTCCTGGGGGCGCTCATGCGCCATCAGCATGCCGGCCTGGCCATCCATGATTTTCCCTTGGCCTACGGACAATGGTGGCCCGCGACGGACAGCGCCTCGTTGTCGGTTTACAACCAGCACCGGTCGGAAGAAGTCGAAGTGACTGCGTTCCAGATCCAGCTGCAGATGTGGCATCGGATCGGGGCGGTGCTGACGCTGGTGGCGATTTCCGGGGCGTGGCTCAAGTGCTGGCGTGCCGGAAGCCTGGCATTTCCGTGGGGCAAACTGACGTCCGGCTGGTTTGGCTTGGTGGTGACTCAGGCGACCTTGGGGATGCTGACCATTTTGATGAACAAGCCGGCGGATGTGGCCACTGCCCATGTGGCAATCGGCGCCGCCTCGTTGGCGACCGGTTCGCTGCTGTTTCTGATTGCGCATCAGCGGGCTCTCCGGGCTACCGTCGAAAGAATTCCGGCGTCCATGCCGGCCGCCGTTCCGGCGGGAACTCCCTGATCATTTTGAAGGCCACCACCATGACCGCTGATGCCGTTCCCCGTGAAAAGGGGGCGGTTTCCGTGCTGTCCGAGTTGATCAAGGCACGGCTGACCCTGCTGGTCGTGCTGACCACCCTCGTGGGATTCTATCTGGGCGCTGGACCCGTTGTGGATGGCATGCTGATGGTGCACGCGGTGTTCGGGACCGCGTTGGTCGCGAGCGGCGCGGCGGTGCTCAACCAAGTGTTGGAACGCCAATACGACGCCCGAATGCGCCGGACTGCGGACCGGCCGCTGCCGAGCGGGAGGGTGACCCCCAATTCTGCCCTGCTGCTCGGAGTTGCCCTGAGTGTGGCCGGTTTGGTTTGGCTCCTGCTGGCCGTGAACCCGCTCACGGCATTGCTCGGGGCATCCACCCACGCGTGCTATGTTTTCATCTACACCCCGCTGAAGCGGATCACCGTGCTGAACACCCTCGTGGGCGCGGTTCCTGGGGCACTTCCACCGCTAATGGGATGGACCGCGGCAACCGGCGGATTGGCGGCACCCGGATGGAGCCTCTTTGGACTGCTGTTCTTTTGGCAGTTGCCGCACTTCATGGCCATCGCGTGGCTGTATCGCGAGGACTACGCGGGGGCTGGCTTCAAGATGCTGTCCGGCGTTGATCCGAAGGGCCACCGCACGGCGGCCTCGGCCATCCGCAACTCATTTGGGCTAATGGTCGTGTCCCTGTTCCCGTTCCTGCTGGGAATCGTGGGACATTGGTATCTGGCCGTGGCACTGCTGGCGGGGTTTGGGTTCTCGGCAATGGCTTTTCGGTTCGGCCACCATCTGACCCCGCGGACCGCGCGCGGACTCTTTTTGGCGAGCATCATCTATCTCCCCCTGATGCTGGGAATGCTGGTCGCCGACAAAAACACCAAAAAATTGACGAAGCCTTCCGGGATGCCTGTAATCGGCGCCCGCCTGAATTCCGGAGGCGACGCACATCAATGCTGATCAGTCCTTGATTTGACCAACCTTATGCAGACTGCAACGACGCACGCACCAGGGCATGCCCACGAAGATGCCCATGCTCACCACGAGCCGGGATTCTGGCAGAAATACATTTTCTCCACCGATCACAAGATGATCGGCATCCAATACGGAATCACGTCCCTGCTGTTCCTGCTGTTCGGCTTCCTGCTGATGCTGGCGATGCGCTACCAGCTGGCTCACCCGGGCCAACCGATTCCCTTGGTCGGCGGACTGATGGAAAAGGCCCTGGGCGAGGACATGGCGAAGGGCGGTGTGATGCAGGCTGACCTTTACAACGCCTTCGGCGCCATGCACGGCACCATCATGGTGTTCTTGGCGATCGTTCCGCTGCTGTTCGGCGCGTTCGGCAACTACGTGACGCCGCTGCAGATTGGTGCGCCGGACATGGCGTTCCCCCGCCTGAACATGGCCAGCTACCACCTGTTTTTCTGGGGCGGCGCCGTGATGCTCTCCAGCTTCTTCATTCCCGGCGGCGCGGCCAAGTCCGGTTGGACGAGCTACTCGCCGCTCGCCACCATGGCTGACTCCAATTTCATCAACGGTCAAACGCTGTGGCTGGTGGGCATGGTCCTGCTGATCACTTCGTCGCTGCTGGGTGCGGTCAACTTCATCGCCACCATCATCCAGCTGCGGGCCAAGGGCATGACCTGGATGCGGCTGCCCTTCTTTGTCTGGGCGCAGTTCGTGACCGCGTTCCTGCTGCTGCTCGCGTTTCCCCCGCTCGAAGCGGCCGGCTTGATGCAATTGGCCGACAACGTTCTCGGCACCTCCTTCTTCCTGCCGACCGGCTTGGTGGTCAACGGCAGTAAGCCGGATGTTTCCGGCGGCGGCAGCCCGCTGCTCTGGCAGCACCTGTTCTGGTTCCTCGCCCATCCCGAGGTTTACGTGCTCATTCTGCCGGCGATGGGCATCGTGGCCGAAGTCATCGCGAACAACACCCGCAAGCCGCTTTGGGGCTACAAGTCCCTGGTCTATGCGGTGCTTTCCATCGGTTTCCTCGCGTTCATCGTTTGGGCTCACCACATGTATCTGACTGGCATGGGCACCAAGATCGCCACGTTCTTCCAGACCACGACGATGATGATCTCGATCCCATCGGTCATCATTCTGACGGCGCTGTTCATCTCGCTGTGGGGCGGTTCCATCCGGTTCAACACCCCGATGCTGTTCGCCCTGTCGTTTTTGCCGATGTTCGGCATCGGCGGTCTGACTGGTCTCCCGCTGGGCTTCAATGCGTCCGACATCTATCTGCACGATTCCTACTACGTGATCGGCCACTTCCACTACGTGGTGGCCCCGGGAACGATCTTTGGCATTTTCGCGGGCATCTACTTCTGGTTCCCCAAGGCCACGGGCCGGATGATGAGCGAAACGCTCGGCAAAATTCACTGGTTCGGCTCGCTGATCTGCATGAACGGCATCTTCATGCCGATGTTCATCCAGGGACTCCGGGGCATGAGCCGGCGCATGTATGACGGTGGCGCGACCTACTTCGGCTCGGGCGTGGGTGCCGACCCTGGTGTGCTGAGGCTGAACAACGCGATCACGGCCGCCGCGATCGCCCTGGCGCTGTTCCAGTTGCCGTTCATTTTCAACTTCTTCTGGAGCATCTGGAACGGCAAGAAGGTCGAATCGGACAATCCGTGGGAAGCCACGACGCTGGACTGGCAGACCCCGACGCCGCCCCCGCACGGCAATTTTGCCACGGAACCTGTGGCCCACCGCGGACCCTACGAATACAGCGTGCCGGGCTCAAAGAAGGACTTCACTCCGCAGGGGCAGCCCGGCTGAACACGGTATCCCTTCAAAACGAACCACTCCTACATTCCCACATGGAAATTCCTTACACGGTAAAGCCCCGCCCGGATACGGGGCTCTACAACGCCAAGGTCGGTATCTGGCTGTTTCTGGCGTCCGAAGTGATGCTGTTTGGCGCCTTCTTTTCGGCTTACATCCTGTTGCGGGTTGGTGCCCCGGAGGGCTTTTGGCCCGACGTGGCGACCGGTTGGCCGCACGGGTTGCTCAACATCCCCATCGGCACGTTCAACACCGCGGTGCTGATCGCTTCCTCTGTGACGGTGGTCATGGCGTGGGCGGCGTTGAAGGAGAACAATTTCCCGAAATTTCAAAAGTTCATGGTCTTCACCGTGGCCTGTGCGCTGGGCTTTCTGACGATCAAGACCTTTGAGTATAACGAGAAGTTCACTCACTACGTGGTTCGCCTGAAGGACGGTTCGGCCGTTACGGGGCACTTGAACGTGGATGGTCACAGCCCGCGTTTCTGGACCCTTCAGGACGTGGAGGAGAAAAAGATCGAGGCCCTCAAGGTCGAAGTCGATGTTCCGAACAAGTTCCGGTTCCCCGTGGGAATGAAGATTCCGGAAGCGGTGCACGAAGCCCACAAGGCCGGCAAACACCACGAGGAAAAGGAATTCAAGGTGGCTGACATCGCGAGTCTCAAGGCGTTCGTGCCGTCCACGGCCACGTTCTTTGCGATCTATTTCACGATGACCTTCCTGCACGGTCTGCACGTGCTCGCCGGAGCGCTTGTGCTCGGATATTTCGCGTTCCTCGGTCGCAAGTTCTGGCAACAGCACCCGGAGCAGTTCACCAACCGCATCGAGGTGGCCGGCCTTTTCTGGCACTTCGTTGACTTGGTTTGGATTTTCCTATTCCCCGTCGTTTACCTCCTCTGATCTCCAATTCCTGTCATGAGCGAATCCTCTCACTCAGCCTCCGCGCACGGTCACGATCACGACCATGACGTGGCGTCTCACAAGAAAATCTATTGGGCGGTCGGCATTGCCCTTCTGGTGGGCACCGTCGTGACGGTGTTGGCCCGGGAATGGGAATTCCACAGTGTCGCGCTGACGGTGGCGGTCGCCCTGTTCATCGCCTCCATCAAGGCATTTCTGGTGGCCGGGTATTTCATGCACCTGATGTCCGAAAAAAAGACCGTTTACCTCACTCTGGTGACGACCGCGGTGTTTTTCGTCGGAATGGTTGGCCTGATCCTTTGGAGCGACGGTGATCTTCCCCGGGATTCGGCAAAGAAGACCCACTATGTCCCTTAAAGCATTTCATATTGCGTTCGTCACGGCTTCCGTGCTCCTGTTGCTGGTGCTGTCCGGATGGTGCTTCGGCAACTTCCGCGCCGACGGTGCCATCTCGCAGGCCGTGTGGGGTTCGGTTTGTCTGGTGGCTATCGGTGGGATGCTGGTCTACGGCCGATATTTCCTCCGCAAATTCAAAAACATCAGCTACCTGTGAACATGAGGCGGGCACAATTCATCTTCGCTGTCCTCGTGGCCTGCGCGACGGCCCATGAGGCCTCGGCCTGTGCGGCGTGTTTTGGCCGCAGCGATTCGGCGCTGGCCTACGGGATGAACGCCGGAATCCTGACCCTCCTGGCGGTCATCGGCACGATGCTGGCCGCGGTCGCCAGCTTCTTCGTCTTCATTGTTCGCCGGGCATCCCGTCTGGAAACAGAATCGTCCCAGCCCGATCAATCCTCCCCTTCAGCTTCCTGACCTCCGACTCACTGCCATGGAATTCTTCTCTAAGATTTTGAACCTTCCCGATGTGGCTTCGGCCCACGGGGCGGGCATTGACCAGTTCATCATTTACATCCACCTGCTGATGGCGGCGCTGTTCGTCGGCTGGCTGGGCTACTTCCTATACACCGTGTTCCGGTTCCGCAGCTCGGCCAATCCCAAGGCCGACTACGCCGGCGCCAAGTCCCACTTCAGCTCCTATGCGGAAGTCGGCGTGGCCGCGATCGAGGCGCTGTTGCTGCTCGGTTTCGCCATCCCGCTGTGGGCCAAGGCGGTTGATGAGTTTCCCACCAAGAAGGGCGACGCGAAGACCGATCCCATCGAGATCGCGATCCAAGGTCAGCAGTTTGCGTGGAACGCCCACTACGCCGGTCCGGATGGAGTCTGGGGCAAACAGGGCATCCAGCACGCCAGTGCGACGAATCCGTTCGGTCTCGACTCCGCAGATGCTGGCGCCAAGGACGATGTGACCTGCCTGCGTGAGCCGTTTTACGTGCCGCTGAACCGCGATGTCATTTGCCGGATCTCGTCGATGGACGTCATCCACTGCTTCAAGCTGCCCCGGATGCGCGTGACCCAGGATGCGATCCCCGGAATGACCATCCCTGTGCACTTCAAGGCCACCAAACCCGGTGATTACATGATCATCTGCGCCCAGCTGTGTGGCAACCTGCACTCGACCATGAAGGGTGAATTCAAGGTGGTGGCCGACGCGGAATACGCCGAATGGTTCGCCAAGAAGGCTGCCTCCGGAGGCGCCCAGAGCTTTGAGTGATCGGACCCGTTTCCCCGGACACAAACGGCCGCCTTCGGGCGGCCGTTTTGCTTGGCAGCGCCTACTTCTGCTCGGTAAAGGGATTCCGACTCCGGGAACCGGGAGGCGAACCGGCGGCGGCGGGAAGCGCGACGATTGCCCAACCGCACATGACGAGGTGCAGGAGCGGAACCATCCCCAACCCGAGTCCCAACGCGGATAGCGAAACGGCTCGGCTTGCGTAGGCCACCACTGCGAACCAACCCATTAGCAGCGGTGCCTGAGCGGCCATGCAGCTGACCTTCGCCGCACCGCCAAACCCACCCGCCCGCCGGGTCAGCGCCGATACCGCCCACGCCGGCAACAGGACCACCAGTCCCAGAGCCGAAGCGACGCTGAGGTGAACCAACATGGCCGCCGCCCCCAGCGCGGTGGCCAGGGCGGGACGCCATGCATCCCATGCGGCCGGTCCGGCCGTGCGGGAAAGCGTCAGTTCCAAATCCGACGGATAGGGCAGGGACGCGACCCCAAGGACTCCGCGCAACCAGATTGAATCCGACCGAAATTCCACCTGGAGGTCGCTGCTCAACCCAAGAGGCGCGCCGCCCGTAGGAACGATCCCCAAGGCGAGCTGGGGGCGTTCAGCCCAAATTCGGCTTTCGCGATTGGGCCACACCAACCGACCGCCTCGGATTTCGCCGCCAGAATCCGGCAACTGCTGGAGGGACTGCTCCACGGTCGGCGTCCAGGCAACGTTGGCGGAAATCAGCATCAGGAAGGCCGCCGCCATACCCCCGGCCAACTGGAATACCAAGACCCGGGACCAGGTCGCTTCCCCAAATGCCGCCACGCCACCACCGGTAAGCGGCTGCCAAGGACCGATCCACGCCCGGATGCGGGAACCGCGGGTTGGAGTTGTGGCAGCTTCGGTCACGGATTTGATTCGAACGCGCCCGGGAGACCAGGGCAAATGAAAGAAGCCGGCCGGAGGATCGACTCGCGGCCGGCTTCAGAGACGGGGGCCAAGTTCAGGCGGCCTGCCCCTGCTGGGGCACGACTACCACGGGCACCGGGTAGCGGAGCTTCATCACCTCGTCCACCAGCACCTCGATGTGGTAAACCCCGCCGGCCGGGAACTCAATGTTGCTGAACATGTTGGCCAGCACGGCGATCTGCGTCGGGTCGCCCAGTTGGAACTTTGCCGAGTTCTTCCGGAGGACGGTTCCGTCCGGTCCGATCAGGCGGACGGTTTCGGTGAAGGTGCCAATGCCCGAGCACCACCGGTTCATGATCAGCAGCCGGGCGGCGGTGATGGGCACCTGCGGCACACGGATGACGTTGATCACGCCAATCAGGATGAGATTGCCGGAAGCTTCCTGCCGGATGTCTTCACACAAAAGGGAGCACTGGAGATCGGGAATGATGCGATTCGGAGTCATGTTTCGCCCCGGAAGGTTTCAGCCGCCGTTTCAGCGGTCAAAACTTTACCGGACTTTTGAGCCGGCAATTCTCCTGTAACCAGTCCCGGGAGGAACCGTCATTGGTCGGGTTCCCGTTAACGCAACAAACACCTCGTCCAATTGTTCCATGAAGCCCCTGCCCACACTTGCCAGTTTCTTTGCGACCGCCGGTCTCCTGTTGGCGGCTGATGCCGCGACCAAAGACGACGTCAAAGCCGCCGCCAAATCCCTCGCGGACCAGTCCAGCTACAGCTGGAAATCGAGCATTGAAAATGCCGGCGGTGGAGGTGGTGGCGGCCGGGGTGGTGGTCCGACGGATGGGAAAACGGAAAAGGGCGGTTTTACCCACCTCTCGATGGTGCGGGGCGACAACACGATTGTGGCCATCCTCAAAGGCGGCAAAGGCGTCGTGAAGACGGCGGACGGCTGGCAGACGGCCGATGAACTGGCCAATGACCAGGACCGGCAGAATCCCGCCCGGTTCGCCGCGCGCATGCTGGCCAATTACAAAACCCCGGCGGTGCAGGCGGCGGATCTCGCCGAGCAGGTCAAGGAGCTGAAGAAGGACGGTGATAGCCTGGGTGGCGAGCTGACCGAGGCCGGTGCGAAGTCATTGCTGTCCTTCGGGGGCCGCGGCGGCGGCAACGGCCCCGAGATCAGCGGGGCCAAGGGTTCCGCAAAATTCTGGGTGAAGGACGGCGCGTTGGCCAAATACCAGTTCTCCGTGCAGGGCACGATGAGCTTCAACGGCAATGACCGGGAGATCAACCGGACCACCACCGTCGAGATCAAGGACGTGGGCACCACCAAGATTGAGGCGCCGGACGACGCCAAAAAGAAGCTCCAGTAACTGCGCTCCACACCGGCAAAGCGCGGGCGGCGTCTATCCACGGATCAACTGGATCACGAACGCCGCCTGCGCGCCGGCCCAGAGCACGGCTGCGGCCACCAGTCCGGCGGCCAAGTCGTCGGCCACCACCCCCCAGCCGCCGCGAAGCGATTGCAGCCGGCGGATGGGCCATGGCTTCCAGATGTCGAACAGGCGGAACAGCGCAAAGGCGCCCGCCGCCGCCGGCCACCATTTGGGAAAACGCGCCGGTTCGGGCAATTCGCCTGACTGCCACCACCAGAGGCCCACATAGCCGCCCAAGGCGATGGGCATGGCGACGATCTCGTCGAGCACGACTGAGCCCGGGTCGTGCTGCCCAAGAATCCGCTCTGCCGCGTCGCAGATTTCGACGGCCACCAAGGCCGACGCGAGAATACCGAGCAGGTAGAATCCCGGAGACCCTGGCCAGAGCAGGACCAGCGCCCAGAGAAGGCCAAGGAGCGAGCCCCACGTTCCCGGCGCAAAGGGAATTCGGCCGATGCCAAGTCCCTGCGCGACCCAGACGATGATTGCCGCGGTTGTATCCGGAGATTTCGGTGCCGGGGATTCGCCGGTTTGGTTGTCGGGCGTCAGTGCTTCGGCGACGGGATCAAATTGCCGCGGCTTCAGTTCGTCGCTCACTTCGCGGGCAGCGCGCTTGAACTCGTCCATTCCGGTCCGAACACCGTCGGCCAGTTGACCCAGCTTGCGAATCCCCAGAAACAACAGCAACGCCACCACGGCGGCGGCGATCAGTTCGGAGTTTGAGAGCCCAGCCAGCATTTCGGGACCTCACATGTCGCTCAGGTAAATCTCCCGGTTGCGCCACAGGTAGATGCCTCCGCTCAGCAGGGTTAGCCCGACCGAAGTCCATTTCGAGAACTCCGCGACCCATGCAACCCACGCGCGGCCGTCGATCTCCCAACCGAAAACGGCTCCGACCGGTCCCCATTGCGGGTAACTCAGCACCGTCAGCACGGCGACGATGGTGACGATCTGGGAAATGGTCTTGTGCTTGCCGAATCCCTCCGCCGCCAGCACGAGATTCTTCGAGGCAGCCAGCAGGCGCAGTCCGGTGATGGCCAGTTCCCGGGCGACGATGATGACCACCATCCAGGCCGGCATGTAGCCGCGGCCGACGAACGCGATGAACGCCGAACAGGTCAGGATCTTGTCGGCCAGCGGGTCCATCAGGATGCCGAAATTGGTGATCAGTTTGCGCTGGCGGGCGATCCGGCCGTCCAGAAAGTCGGTGATTCCCGCGACGCTGAACAGGACGAGGGCCACGGTCTCATGCCCCCGGAATTCCGCGAACATCACGGCGAGGAAAAGGCCCGTGAGGGCGAAACGGGAAACCGTCAGCTGGTTCGGCAGGTTCATCGGCGATTCGGAGCGGACCCAGCCTGCCCGCAGCGGCGACCGGGCGCCAGCGCCGGTTGTGGTGCCGAAGGGGTTACGGCAGCAGCCGGTTGACTAAACCGCTCAGGGTTTTGCCGTCGGCCCGTCCGGCCGCCTTGGCCTGGGCGGCCTTCATGACCGCGCCCATGTCCTTTTTGGAAGTGGCCCCGACTTCGGCGATGGCGGCCTTAACCAGCGCTTCGAGCTCCTCGGCGGAAAGCTGTTTCGGCAGGAACTCCTCCAGCACTTTGAGCTCCGCCGCTTCCTTGGCGGCAAGTTCCGCCCGGCCGCCGCGTTCGAACTCAGCGATGGCGTCGCGGCGTTTCTTGGCTTCTTTCTGGACGACCGTGAGCGCGTCGGCATCCGGCAAAGGCTCCACCTTCTTCTCGATCTGCGCGTAGCCGATGGCCGACTTGAGCATCCGCAGCGCCCCGGTGCGGTCGGCGTCCTTGGCCAGCATGGAGGCCTTGAGTTCGGCGGTGATTTTTTCGGTGAGTGTCATGGTAAGCCGTTATTCGGAGGCCTGAAGTTTCTTCATTTCGTCGCGGACCTTGGCGGCCTTCTCGTAGTCCTCGACCCGGATGGCCTCATCCAGCTGCCGCTGCAGCTTTTCCAGCGCACTGAGCGGACGCTTGGCCTTGATCTCGCCGAGCCAGTGCCGCAGCGACGCGACCTCGCCGCTGTTCTCCAGCAGGTCCTCGCGCTCGTTGTCGCGGTAGAATTCCTCGATCTCGGTGATGCCCTCCTCGATGGCCTTGCAGGCGGCGGCGAACTTGCGGCGCTTGAGCGCGGCGGTGCCCCGGGCCCGGGTGCGCATCATGAGGAGCTGGGGCACGAGCTGGAGCAGGGACCAGGCGAGCTCCTCATTGGCGGCGTATTGGGCCACGAGCTCAAATACCGCGAGGTTCCGGTCGCAGTCGCGCTCGACTGATGTGTAGTCCTCCAGCTGAAAAAAGCAGATGTATCGGTGGTGAAACTGAATTGCCTCCTGTTGCAGCCGGACGCACGACTCCCCGTCCAGCTCAAACGACTCGTCGTCGCCGTGCTCCTCCTGATGCTTGGCCAGGCGGTCGAGGTGGAAGTCATACCAGGAATCGTGCCCCATCGGTCGTTTGCCGTCCGGCCGACCCTCCGCGTTCATCTGGAGCAGGCCGAGATCCACGCGCAACTGCACCTTTTCGGCGCCATCCTCGCCCATGAACCGGCGGGCGACGACCTGGCCGGGCTGATAATCCCAGTCGGCCAGCAATTGCGTGATGTCGAACTTCATTGGAGCGGCGAAGATGGGAACGGTCCGGGGCGCTGTCAAAGCCCGACACCGGGCCGTTCCGGCCGAAAGTGCCGCCCAAGATGCCGCCATCCGTGCCAATGTGCCGGGGCAAAACTTGCCATGAGCACCACGGCGACCGCCACCGAGAGGTAGCGATGGATGTTCCCTTGGCCCAGCAACGATTCCAGCGCCCAGTCGCCGGCAAACAGCACGAAGTAGAATCCCGGACTGAAAAGAAGCACGGTCCGCAGGGCTGCGCCATTGGTCAGGCGCGCCTCTCCGATTGTGGTTTCCAGCCAGTCCGCCGATTTGTGGGGAACGGCCGGGTGAACAGACGCGGCTGGATTCAGGAACCGGAGCAGGCGGGAAAACAGGCTTTCGTCCGGACCTTTCGTCCGGACCTCCAGCGGCTGCTGTGGCCAGGAGAGGAACGCGATCAACCCCACGAGGATGTCTTCGATGAAGTGGCCGAACCGGTTGCCGACGAGGAAGACGAACATGCCGCCATGAAGGAGGAGAACGATCCAGACCGCCGGACGAACCCGCTGCCGCCGGCAAAAGCAGACGGCCAAGGCGACCTCGGCGACCATCGTGAACCACGACAGGAGCTTGGCCAGGAGAAGGGGCGGGACCAGTTTGGATGCGTGGCGGAAACCCGCTGCCGGCAGCTCGGCCGTCAGCCAGGTGACCAGGAACTGGCCGGTCCACCAGTCCGCCTGCAGCAGCTTGTTGGTCGCGGCCCCGGCATAAATCAGCGCGAACTGCCAACGGATCAGCCACGGGTCTGCGGTTCTGCCATGGCAGCCGGCGAGGAAGAGCAGGCAGCCGCAGATGAAGATGTGGTTGCGGAACTCCGGCATGACCCCGAACTGCCAGAGCAGAATCGCTGCCCCGGTGAGAAGGCAGCCGATCCGCGGCCGGACATTCAGGAGCACCGCCGCCGCTCCCACCAGGAACATCAGGTGCAAACCATGGCCAAACCAGCTTCCTTGGCTGCGCATCTGGTCGAGCCACGGAAAGAATGGGAGGAACGGATCTGACATCCTTGCCCAAGCACCGCCCCGGGCAAACACGAGGACCAGCAATTTGGCCATGAGCAGGAGGTTCGGTGACATCCCCGTCCCGTCCACGCGCCACGGGCATCCGATGGTCCAGGTGGATTTCATGGGAGGGGTGGCCGGGTCCAGATGCGGGAAGGGTGGCCGTTGATGGAATAGGTCACGGTCACCTGGGCCTGATCACTTCGGCCATAAGTGGACTCATACTGGCGAATCATGCGGAGCACATTGTGAACCGAGTGATTTTCCCAGCCGGCTGAACCATGACGGTAGCGTCGGTTGGTTTCTTCCCGGGACAGCGTCCGGCCCCCGATCACCACCTGCGTTTCAAACCGGGTCGCTTCATCAAAAGGAGCCCAGCAGAAAAAGCGCTCGTCCACAAAACGCGCACGGACCACCAGGGCGAGCTGCAGCAGCAGAAACGCAACCCCGACCGCCGTCGCCGGCTGAAACCCGAATCCTTTCATGGAGTCTGCCCTACGGTCGGTGCCTGCGGTGAGGTGCAGTGGGATGTGTCAGCCGGGCCCACGAGCACGACGAACTCGCCCTTGCGCGGCCGTTGCTTGAGGAGCGTCGCCAGTTCGGCCGGTGTGCCGCGCAGCCATTCCTCGAACTTCTTGGTCAGCTCGCGGGCGAACACCACGCGGCGGTCCGGCATCGCGAGCTGCAGTTCCTCGGCCAGTCGTTCGACGCGAAAGGGTGATTCGTAAAGCACCAGCGTGCCGGGAATCCGGGCGAGTTCGGCCAGCCGATTGGCGCGCTGACCCGACTTGTGCGGCAGGAAACCCGCGAAGTGAAACTCCTCGGTCGGCAAGCCGCTGGCGGTCAGCCCGGCGACCAACGCGCAGGCTCCGGGAATGGCCTCGACCCGGCAGCCGGCGGCGACGGCGGCGGCAACGATCCGTTCGCCGGGATCGCTGATGCCCGGAGAACCGGCGTCGGTGACCAGCGCGATCTTCTCCCCGCGGCGCAGCCGGCCGACGAATTCCTCGGTGCGCTTCGCCTCGTTGAACTTGAAGTAACTCAGCAGCGGCTTGCTGATCTCGAAATGCCGCAGCAACTGCCCGGTGTGGCGGGTGTCCTCGGCGGCCACGACGTCGCATTCGCGGAGCACCCGCAACGCGCGCAGCGTGATGTCCTCCAGGTTCCCGATCGGTGTGGCGACGAGGTAAAGCGTGCCGGGGATGAGCGGGGGAAGTAGTGATTGAGCGACATCCATAACCTCACCGTGTTCGGTTTAAGCCTTCATGCCAGCAGAGCCAGCCCGCAAAATCTCGCATCAGGGCGATCCCGGTTTCATCCAGCCAAGGGCTCGTTCGCCGTAATGTGTTGGAGAATTCTCTTTCAAACGCAGCGTTCCACGAGACTCCGCCGGGATAGTTGTAGAGAAATTCTTCTGCCGTTCCGATGGCCATATCCAGCGCCGCCGAGATGTCTTGGGCGCAATCCTTCCAGTGTTGCTGGCTGATAAATGCGTCCAACCTAGTGCGGTTAGGAAATGTCTGCACGTATGCACACAAGGCCGCGTTCAGCTTTTCTGAGTCAAGATTCACTTAAAGTGTCGCCTCCGTGAACTCCAGCCCGTGCGCTTCCGCCACGGGCCGGCTGGTGAGCTTTCCGCCCATCACGTTGATGCCGCCGAGCAGGGCCGGTTGGCGGCGGATCGCTTCTGCGAGCCCGTGGTCGGCCAGCGTCTCGATGTAGCGGAACGTCGCGTTGGTCAGGGCCTGCGTCGCAGTGCGGGCATAGGCACCGGGCATGTTGGCGACGCAGTAGTGGGTCACGCCTTCTTCCACGAACACCGGATCGTGATGCGTGGTGGGCCGCGAGGTTTCGGCGCAGCCGCCCTGGTCAATGGCGATGTCCACCAGCACGCTGCCCGGCCGCATCTTCCGGAGCATCGCGCGGTTGATGAGTTTCGGCGCTTTGGCGCCCGGCACCAGCACGGCTCCAATCAGCAGATCCACCTGGGGCAGCAGTTCGAGCAGGTGGGCCTCGTTGGAATACAGCGTGTGGGCGGTGTGCAGCGTGATGTCGAGGAACCGCATCCGCTCGATGTCCACTTCCAGGATGGTCACGTCGGCGCCCAGACCCTGGGCCATGCGGGCGGCATTGACGCCGGACACCCCACCGCCGAGCACGACGACCTTGCCCGGCAACACGCCGGGAACGCCGCCAAGCAACGTCCCGCTGCCGCCGTGATGCTTGGCGAGGAAGTAGCCGCCCACCAGCACGCTCATGCGGCCGGCGATCTCGCTCATCGGTTCCAGCAGGGGCAGCCGGCGGTTCACCTCCACGGTTTCGTAAGCGAGGCAGGTCGCGCCGGACTTCAGCAGGGCTTCAGTGAGGGACTTGTTGGCGGCCAGATGAAGGTAAGTGAAAAGCAGTTGGCCGGGCCGGAGCAGGGGATACTCGGACGGCAGCGGCTCCTTCACCTTCACCACCAAATCGGCCTCGGCGAAGACCGCGGCATGGGAATCCAGCAGTTGCGCCCCGGCCGCCGCGTAGTCGGCATCGGGATAGCCGGCGCCGGCCCCCGCGCCGGTTTCCACGAGGACCCGGTGTCCGCGCCGGATGAGCTGGTAGGCGGCCGAGGGCAGCAGGGCGACCCGATGTTCCTGTTCCTTGATCTCCCGCGGCACGCCGATCGTCATGGCGGGAGGGTTTTCCCGGGCGGGTTCCGACGCAACCGTTCGTTGCTTTCCCGCCGCTGCCCCAAGCGGGCCAGCCGGGCGGTCCCGGGCGCCTGGGCGAGGAAGTTTGCTTCCGACGATGGCGCGGCGGCCACCGGGGCGTCATCTTCGCAGCGCATGGAACCGGCAGAAATGAAACGCACGGTCTCGTTATCCCGCGAATTGGCGCGGGTGGCGGCGCGTTTTCAGGATGGCCCGGTCCGGCTGGCCGAGTTGGCGGAGGTTTTTGGAGCCCACGGCAGCTTTGCATTCCTGGCAGTGCTCTCGCTGCCGTTCCTCTCGCCGGTGCCCTTGCTGGGGCTGGCCACTCCCGCGGGACTGGTGGTCGTGGTGATCGGTTTGCAAATCGCGTTCGGACGCCCGCCGCAGCTGCCGCCCAGGCTCGGCGCCCGGATGTTGCCGGCTCGTTTTCTGCCGCGGCTGCTGCACGGCGCCAGCCGGGTGCTGGACTGGGTCGAACGCATCCTTCGGCCGCGGTGGGATTGGGTTTGTCGATGGCTGGCGGGGCCGGCGGTGACCGGTTTGCTGCTGGCGCTGGCGGGTGGGCTGCTGCTGCTCCCGATTCCGGTGCCGATGAGCAATTCCCTGCCGGCCAGCGCAATCCTGCTGCTGTCGGTCGGCACGATGATCCGGGACGGCGCGGCGCTGCTGTTGGGCGTGGCTGCGCTGGTCGCCTCGGCCGCCTTTCTGACGGCCGTTGGGTTGGGCGGCTGGGAACTTTGGGATTGGTTCTGGTCGGGCAGTCGCTGATGCGGTTCGACCGACGCAGGCCGTCTTTGACTGGCTGACCCGCTCCGGCAAGGTTGCCGCATCGCATGCACGCCTTTGCCCGGTTGTTTCGGCTGACCCTGTTCGCCAGCCTGCTGGTTTCATGTCTCGGTGCGGCGGAGCTCACGCTGATCACGACCAACAGTGCGTGGCGTTACTTCCGCGGCACGGCCCATCCGTCGCCCGCGGATTCGGCAGCGTGGCGGCAACCCGGTTTCAATGAGGCCGGCTGGGTGACCGGCAACGGAGCCTTTTTCTACGGCGAGGCGGGGTTCGCCGGCACCGAACTGGCCGACATGGCCAACTCCTACGGCACGGTGTTTCTGCGGCGGAAATTCACCGTCGCAAACCCGTCGGCCATCGAGGAACTTGAATTGACCACGGTCTGCGACGACGGGTTCGTTGCCTACCTGAACGGCACCCGGGTGGCGTCATTCCGGGCTCCCGACACCGATCCGGACCAGAACACGCTGGCAACCTCCGCCGAGGAATTTGTCTGGAACATCCAAACGATCACCAATGCGCCGTCGCTCCTGGTGCCGGGCGAAAACGTGCTGGCGATCGTGGCGATGAACGGTTCGTTGGGCAGCAGCGACCTCGTCTTCGATGCCCAGCTTCTCGCGCAGGAGCTGCCGGCGGCGGCGCCCAAGGTGGTCTCGGTTGTGCCGCCGCCAGGAGTGCTGACGAATCTCACCAGCATCACGGTGATGTTTTCCGAGGCCGTGACCGGGGTCGAGGCGCAGCACTTCCTGGTCAACGGCGTGCCGGCGTTCGCCTCCGCCGGCGGCGGCAACACTTACACCTTCAGCTTTGCGAAACCGGCCTTCGGCGGCGTGCAGATCAGCTGGGGCACACTGCACCAGATCCGCGACTTGGACACCCCCGCCAACCGCTTTGATGCCGGCGCGCCGGGTTCGGTCTGGAGCTACGAACTGCTGGATCCGGTCGGCCCCGCCATCGCGCAGCGCCTGCCGGTCGCCGGTTTGACGGTCCGGCAATTGGCAGACGTCGAGGTGACCTTCAACCGGACGGTCACCGGCGTGGATCCTGCCGACCTGCGGCGGAACGGAATTCCCGCCACCGCGGTGACCGGCGTCGGTCCCGGTCCCTATCGTTTCACGTTTCCGGCCGCGGCGAACGGGGTCGCCACCTTCACCTGGGCCGAGCCCCACGGCATCGAATCGGACGAGCCCGAGCCGCATCCGTTTCGTGGCGGCGGCTGGACGGTGACGGTGGATTCGGCCCAGCCGGCACCGCCGGTCGAGATCAGCGAGTTCATGGCCGACAACGCCGCCGGTCTCACGGACGAGGACGGTGACACGGAAGACTGGATCGAGCTGCGCAATCGGGGCGCCGCCGCGGTGAATCTCGAAGGCTGGTCCCTGAGCAATGATTCCAGCGAGGAAGGCCAGTGGGTGTTCCCGGCGGTGAGCCTGCCGCCCAGCGGTTACCTTGTCCTGTTTGCTTCCGGAAAAGACCGCCGGCCGACCGCGCCGGGAACTCGGCTGCACACCAACTTCAAACTGAACGCCACGGGCGACACGCTGCGTCTGTTCGGGCCGGAACTTCCCCGGCCGCTGATCGCCGAGGTGGAATACCCGGTGCAAAGCCCGGACCATTCCTACGGCTGGCAGGCGGGCGGGGTGGTGGGCTGGCGCTATTTCAACCCGGCCACTCCGGGCGCCGCGAACGGCACCAGCACCATCACGGGCCGGGTCGGCGAGGTCCGGTTCAGTGTTCAGCGGGGCTTTTTCGACCGCCCCTTCAACCTCTCGCTCAGCACGCCCACTCCGGGCGCGACGATCCGCTACACGACGAACGGCAGTCCGCCGGCATTGACCAATGGCATCGTTTACACCGGCCCGGTGACGATCGCCCTGAGCCGCGTGATCCGGGCGGCGGCCTTTGCGGAGAATCATCTGCCCTCGTCCGTGGGCACCCACAGCTACCTGTTCAATCTGTCCGCCGCCCGGCGGTTGCTGCCGGCGGTGTCGCTGGTGTCCGCCACCAACAATCTCTACGGCCGCACGGGCATCATGGAATACAGCCCGCGCAACACCGACAAACACGGGCCCGCCTGGGAACGTCCGGTGTCGGTCGAGCTGATCCGGCCCGAGGACAACGGCGGGTTCCAGATGGATGCGGGGCTGCGGGTGGCCGGCGGCGATTACATCCGCTCGCTCTACAACTACCGCTCCACCGCGTTGCCCGAGAGCAAATACTCGTTCCGCCTGTATTTCCGCGGCGAATACGGCCCGGGAAAACTTGAGTATCCGATGTTCCCCGGCACCACGGTGGCTTCCTTCAACAGCCTGCATCTGCGTGCGGGCATGAACGATCACTCGAATCCGTTCCTGAAGGACGAGTTTGTCCGCTCGCTCTGCGACGAAATGGGGCTGGTTGCCTGCCACGGCAGCTTTGTGAACGTGTTCCTCAACGGCGTTTACCGGGGCATCTACAACCCCGCCGAACGCGTGGACGACGATTTCCTCCAGCAATACCACGGCGGTGGCGACCTCTGGGATGTCATGGGCCCGAACAGCCAGGCGGTGCGCGGCGACACGGTGGCGTGGAGCCAGCTGCGCACTGCCGCCGCGTTGGACCTCACGGTGCGGGCGAACTTCGAGAGCGTCGCGGCGAAGATGGATCTCGCCAACTTCGTGGACTACCTGCTGCCGCACATCTGGGCGGACAACGACGACTGGCCGCACAACAACACGCGGGCTGCACGGGAGAAGAAGCCGGGCGCCAAGTTCCGGTTTTATCCGTGGGACGCGGAGTTTGCGTTCGGATTCTCCGGCCATCCGGTCAGCTACGACACCATCGCCAACACGCTTTCGACCCTGTCGCCGCCGTGGGGCACGACCGACTACCAGCGCCTCTTCAACGGGCTGAAGCGGTCGCCCGAGTTCAAGCTGCTGTTCGCCGACCGCGTTCACCGGGCCTTCTTCAACGGCGGACCGCTCACCGACGAACGCCTCCGTGCCCGCTACGGCGAAGTGAAGGCCCGGGTGGCCCCGTCCATCTCCGGCTTCTCGGACGTGGTGAATACCTGGATCAATGGCCGGCGGCGCCATGTGACCAACATCTTTCAGCGGGCCGGCTTCCTCCTGTCGTCGAACGCTCCGGTGTTTCCCCGGTTCGGCGGGACGGTTCCGGCGGGATTCAGCCTCAGCATGAGCAACCTCGCGGGCACCATCTACTACACGACCAACGGCACCGATCCGCGCACCTACTGGACTGGCACGCCGACCGCAGAGGCGCGCACTTACACCGCGCCGCTCGTCCTCAGCGCCTCGACCCGGGTCATGGCCCGTTCCCTCGCCGGCACGAACTGGAGCGCCCTGAGCGATGCCAGCTTCACCGTCACCGAAGGCGGTCCGACGGTCCGTTTTGCGGAGCTCATGTATAATCCCGTCGGGGGGGATGCGTTCGAGTTCATCGAGCTCCAAAATTCCGGAGGACTGCCGGTGGACCTGTCCGAGTGCAGCCTGACTGGGGTGAACTTCCGGTTTGTCAGTCCTTTCCCGGTGCTGGCGCCCGGGGCGCGCATCGTGCTCGCCAACGACGGCAGCCCGACGGCGTTCGCGGCCCGTTATACCGGGGTCGTTGTGGCCGGCTGGTTTGGCGGTTCGCTTAACAATGGCGGGGAACGGCTCGAACTCCTTGACCGTGACGGGCGCACGCTCGCTTCGGTGACCTATTCCGACGACCCGCCGTGGCCCGCGCAGCCGGACGGGCAGGGGGCCTCGCTGGAGCTGATCAGCGCCGCCGGCGACCCCAACGACCCGGCCAATTGGCAGCCGAGCGCTGCGGGCGACGGCACTCCGGGCGCCGCCAACTCCGTCGCGCCGACGCCGTTGGTCCGGTTCAACGAGATTGTGGCGGTAGCGCCGCCGGCGACCGACTGGATCGAGCTGCGCAACCGCGGCAACGCGGCGGTGGACCTCGCCGGGTGGAGCCTGACCGACAATGACAATCCCCGGCGCTTTGTCTTCCCGCCGGGTGTTTCCGTCGCTGCGGGCGGTTATCTGCGCGTGTTCTGCGGCACCAACGGCACGCCCCGCACGGGCTTCGGCCTGAGCCGCCAGGGGGACACGCTGGCGTTGTTCGATTCGCAGACCAACCGGGTGGACGCGGTGACCTTCGGGCCGGCGGTGGACGGCTTCTCCCTCGGGCGCGTCGCCGGTGGCTGGACCCTGTGCGAATCCACGCCGGCTGCGGTCAACGAGGCGGCCGCGTTGGGCAATCCGGCCAACCTCCGCCTGAACGAGTATCTCGCCAACGGCGACACCGAGGACGACTGGATCGAAGTGCACAACCTCGATCCGTTGCCCGTGTCCCTGACCGGAACCCAGCTCGGCACCAGCAACGCGCTGTTCCGGATCACGGCCCCGGTCTTTGTGGCCGGCGGAGGATTTGCGGTGCTGAAGGCGGACGAGAACCCGGGCCCGGATCACGTGGACTTCCGGCTCACCGCGGCCGGCGACGCGCTGTTCCTCATTGATCCCAACGGCACGGAGCTGGACCGCACCTCGTGGCGCAACGCCACCGCCGCCGTCACCACCGGGCGGTTGCCGGACGGAAGCGGCCCGTGGACGTCACTGCCGTTCAGTGCCAGTCCGGGTGCCTCCAACTACCTGGCGCAGCCCGGCGCGGGACTGCGCTTCAACGAGGTGCTCGCCTGGGCGGAACCGGCCGGGGAGGCGGACTGGATTGAGCTCCAGAACCCCACGGCCAATGCGGTGATTCTCACCGGTCACAGCCTGAGCGTGGGCGATCCGGAACCGGGCGAATGGACCTTCCCGGCCGGCACCCAGCTGGGTGCGGGACAGACAGTCCGCATTTGGGCGACCACCAACGCGGTCCCCGGGGCGCTCAATCTGGGTCGCTCCCTGCGCAACGGCGGCACCCGCCTCAGCCTTTTCGATGACCGGGAACGGCTGCTCGACCAAATCGCATTCGGGCCCCAGTTGCCGAACCGGTCCATTGGCCGGACAGAATCCGGATGGACTCTCCTGAGTGCGCCCACGCCGGGCGCGGCGAACTCCGCCCGCGCGACCCTGGGGAATCCGGCGTTGGTCCGCATCAACGAGTGGCTCGCGGACGGCGGCACGAATTCGGCCGACTGGATTGAGCTGCACAATCCCGACGCGCTGCCGGTGGACCTCGGCGGTTTCACTCTCACCGACGATCCGTCCTTGGCCGGCGCCACCAACACCGTGCTGACGTCACTCTCGTTCGTTCCGCCGCAGGGTTTCCTCCTGCTGCGCGCGGATGGCGATGGGGCGGACGGGCCCGATCACGTGAACTTCCGCATTGATGCACTGGGGGAAACAGTCCGGGTTTACGATCCCATCCGGGTCACGGTGGATTCCGTAACAATCCTGCCCCAGGTCTCCGGGATCACCGAAGGCCGGTATCCGGACAGCGGTGCCCTCATCGTGGCCTTTCCAAACGTGCCGACGCCGGGAGCGCCCAATCAGATTCCTCCGACCGATCACGACGGCGACCGGTTGGCCGATGTCTGGGAGCTGCTCCACGGCTTCGACCCGGGCAATGCGGCCGATGCCCAGGCGGACGTGGACGGCGACGGGGCGAGCAACCTGGATGAGTTTTTGGGCGGCACCGATCCGCGCAGTGCCAGTTCGGTCCCCACCCGGCTGCGGCTGGAGCTTGCGGGCGACGGCACGGTCACGCTCCGGTTCCCGGTGGTCGCGGGCCGGTCGTATCGTGTGGTCTTCGCGGATGGCACGGTGGGCGGAACCTGGCAGACGCTGGCCGAAGTTCCGGCGGCGAATGCCAACGGCGAAGCGTCGGCGGGCGATTCCACCCCCGCGGCCCAACGGCCGGTCCGGTTCTATCGCGTGTTGACGCTGGATTGATTTCCGTTCGGAGGGCGGTGTCCGCCGGTGGGCTTACCGCGCCGATTCCGGTTCGAGGATCTCGACCGTCTGCCCGGCGGCGACGTGTTCCATCGTGCGGCTGCGTCCGCCTGGCCACACGACGGAGACGCGGCTGGCTTTCGCGGCGGGTCCCAACCCGAAAGTCAGCGGCAGCTCGCTTTGGGAAAGGTAGCTCTTCGTCGGCATCACCTGGAGGGATTGGCGATGGGCACCTGTTTCCACCGTCACCCAGGCGCCCACGGAATCGCGATTGGCCGCCCGGCCGCGGATCATGAGGCGCAGCCAGCGGTTGCCGGTTGTCTGTTCGTTGCGCAGCAGGCGCGGCGTGCCGCCCAGCTCCATCAGCACGACGTCGAGGTCGCCGTCGCGGTCGAAGTCGGCACACGCGCTGCCGCGGCCGACCAGCGGGCGGAACAGGTCCTCGCCCGCTTCCTTGGGACCGACTTCCACGAACGACGGCGCGCCGCCAGCGTTCCAGAACAGTTGCGCCGGCTGCCGGTAACGGACGCCGGCCTGGACCTTTTGGATGTCCTCCTCGATGTGGCCGTTGGCGGTCAGCACGTCGAGCCGGCCGTCCAGGTCGTAGTCGAAGAAGAACAGGCCGAACTTGAGCAGCTGGCGGCTGGCGGGGCCGATGCCTTCGGTGATGGCCTCGTCGCTGAACAGCAGTTGGTCGCGGCCCGTGTCCCGCTGGGCCACGTAGAGCGCGTTCATCTCGTTGGCAAAGTTGCCGATGGCAATGCCCAGCCGGTCGTCGTTGCGGAAGCGTGCCACATCGATGCCCATCGCGCCCCGGGCCTGCCCGTAGGCGTCGAAGGCCACGCCGGCAGCGACCCCGACTTCGGCGAAGGTGCCGTCGTGTCGGTTGGTGAAGACGAAATTCTGCACCGTGTCGTTGGCCACGACGAGGTCGAGCCAGCCGTCGCCGTTCAGGTCCACCGGCGCGACCGCAAGGGTCTTCGCCATCGGCAGGCCGGTCGCCGGGTTGCGCACCTGCAGGCCGCTGCCGGCGGACACGTCGGTGAACTTCAGCCGCCCGCCGAGGCTGTCATTGCGGTAAAGACGGGGCAGGGAGCCGGAGAAGTTCCACGGACGTCCGTAGGCCCGGCCGACACCGACGAGCTGGTTGTTGACCTCGAAGTCGAGCTGCGGCGACCACTGCACATAATTGCCGACGAACAGGTCGAGGTCACCGTCGTTGTCCACGTCCACCCACGCCGCCGCGGTGCTCCAGTCCTGGGCGCCGCCGGCAGTCCCGGTTTCGGCGGTGATGTCAGCGAAGCGGCAGTTGCCCAGATTGCGCAGCAGGCGGTTCGGGCCGACGCAGGTGAGGTAGAGGTCCGGCCGGCCGTCCCCGTCGAAATCGCCGGCGGTGGCGCCCATCGCATATTCCGCCACGTCGAGGCCCGAGCCGGCCGTGATGTCCGTGAAGCGCGGATCGCCGCCCGGAGGGGTGTCATTGCGATACAGCCGGTGGGTGGGCGGCTGGCCGGCGGTGGCATTGCCCCGGCGCGGATCGTCGGGCCACCAGGTGGAATTCACGCAAAGGAGGTCGGCATCGCCATCCCCGTCGAGGTCGGACCACACCGCGCCGCCGCCCATGGTTTCGGGCAGCAGCTTCTGGCCGCGCGCTCCGTTCTCGTGCCGGAACGTGATGCCGGCGGCCGCGGTGATGTCGGTGAAGCGCACCTTGGGAACCTCGGCGCGGCGTTGGGCCTGCTGCGGCGCATCCAGCGGCGTGACGTGCGGTGCCGGGCCCGGTGCCGGCCGGGTCAGCAGCCAGACCGTCGCCCCGGCGGCGCCTCCCAAGGCGAGCAACGCGATCAGGGAACGCTTCAGGGCGCGACCAATGGCCGCGTCGTCTGCCGGCGTTTCCGAAGGCTCGGGAATCACCGCGGAACGGTGGGGAATGTCGCCGGGGCGGGCAAGCCGGCGGTCATTGCGAACGGAACCGCTCAATCAGTTCGAGGTCGGCCTTGGCACGAGCGTCGCCGGATTCGGCCCGGCGCAGCAGTTCGCGGGTCAGGGACTGGGAAGCCTGTTCCATCGTCTGCAACTGGTCCGCCGAAAGTCCGGGCACGGCCTTGGCGTTCTGCAGGGCGACGACACCCTGGCCCAGTTCGTTGGTTCGGGCGGCGTCCAGCGCGAGTTGCACCGCCGGCGGCACCGCGGCCGAATCGGCAAAGGCCTTCTCCAATTGCCCGAGGCCGTCCTTCACGTTGGGTTCACCCTTGCAGCCGGCAACCAGCGCGGCGGCCAGAGCGAGCGATTGGATTTCAACTAGGCGCATTGGATGAGCGGTTCAGCGGCCGTTCTTGGAGTTCGGGAAGCACCAGAGGCTGTTGCGGCTGTTTTCCGCGAGCAGCTGGTAGTAGCGCTTCCACTTCAGATACTCGAAGTGTCCCCCCATCAGCCCGACGACCGCGCCGGTGTTGTGCCGTTTGGAGAAACCTTCCGCGGGGCTGGAGGAACCGTCGTTGAAGTAGCCGGGATCCGCCTCGTCGGTCTCCCAGAAAAGCATGTCCGTCGGCTGGAACGCGGACGCCTTGAACGTGCGTCCGGCGGAACCGGCGGACCAGTCGAAGCTCTCCGTGCTGGAGATCACCACGCCGCTCATCAGGTAGCTGGTGAACTTGATCGTGCTCTGGCGCCACGCGGCGGTGTTGGTCTTGTGGGCCGGGCACATGAACAGCTTCGGGCTCTGCACAACCTGGTAGAACAGTCCCTTCGCCGGGCCGTAGTTGGTGCCGTTCTTCGGCAGCGCCTCGCCGGGCTTGTAAAGCCATCCGGCTGGCAACGACGAGTTCGCGGCCCCGGAAGCTCCGCCGCAGTTCGGCGGCGCGATGCGGTCGGCGTTGTCGTTCACATACATCGTGTGGGCCAGCAGCAGCTGCTTCTGGTTGTTGATGCACTGCGTGCGCAGGGCCTGCTCCTTGGCCTTGGACAGCGCGGGCAGCAGCATGCCGGCGAGGATCGCGATGATGGCGATCACCACGAGCAGTTCGATCAGGGTGAATGCCCGGGTCCGCCGGAATGGGGCAAAGGAGGTCTTCATGGGGCCGTCGCGGGGAACTGATTGATGACTCGCACGTTCAAAAAGCACGCCGTCCAAGTCAAGTGCCGGTCCCTCGTCCGGCGGTGCCCCAACCGTGGCAAGGTGCCGCCGGCCGGGTTGCCGGCGCCTGCCCGGCTCCCGCGCTCGACACCGGGACATCCGGCAGTAGCGTTGGCGGCATGTTGCGCGCCGTCGCCGGTCTGCTGCTGGCTTTCACCGTTTCGGCCCAGATTGATCCGCCGGGATTCCGCCCGCGGCCGCCCGCGGCCCACGCGCTGGTGGGCGCGCGGATCTTCACCCAGCCGGACACGGTGTTCTCCAACGGCGTGGTGCTCATCCGCGAGGGCCGGATCGCCTACGCCGGACCCGAACTGAGCGTCCCGGCCGATGCCCGTGTGTGGGACTGCACCGGGCTGACGATCTACCCCGGATTCATTGATCCCTATCTCGTGCTGGGGACGAACCGGCCGGTGACCAACGGCGCCAGCGGCGATGGAATCGCCCGTGGCGAGCTGATGGCGGCCGGCGGGCCGCGCTTTTTCGGGGTGCCTGGTCAGGAAAGCGATCCCGGCACGCCCGGTCCCGGTTACGGGCTGGGTAACGTCACGCCGGAGCATCGGGTTGCGGAGCATTTTGTGCCCGACGCAAAGTCGTTTGAGGCGCTTCGGGAAATCGGCTTCACCGCCGCCCACCTCGTGCCGACCCGCGGAATCTATCGCGGCCAAGGCGCGGCCGTGCAGCTCGGCGAGGGTTCGCCCAACGAGCTGTTGCTCCGGGCCGACGTCGCGCAGTGCGTCGCCTTCGCGGCGGCAGGGGGCGACGACGTCTATCCGCGCTCGCTGATGGGCATCATCGCGGTGGTGCGGCAGGCGTGGTTCGACGCGCAGCACTACGCGGCCGACCAGGCGGACTACGCCCGCCGGCCGGGCGAACGGAAGCGCCCGGCCTTCAATGCGGCGTTGGCGGCGCTCCAAGCGGCACTTGCCCCGACGAACCGCCAACCCGTGTTCGTTGAGCCGGGCAGCGTGCTGATGACGGACCGCATCCGGGTGCTCGCTGGCGAACTGGGCTGGACCGACCATGTGATCGTGTCGTCCGGTGACGACTGGCGCCGCCCTGACCTTGCCCGGCGCGCCGGCGCGACCTTCGTCGTGCCGGTGGCGTTTCCCGCACTGCCCAAGTTCCCCGATGAGGATGCGTGGGAAGGCGTTTCGTTGGACCAACTTCGAAGTTGGGATTGGGCGCCGGAGAATCCCGCGGTGCTTCGCCGCGCCGGCCGGGAAATCGCCCTGACCACCTACGCGCTCGGTGACCGGAAGGAGTTCCGCAAAAACCTGCGAGCGGCGCTCGACCGCGGCCTGAGCGAAACGGATGCGCTGGCCGCGCTGACGACAATTCCCGCGCGCCTGTGTGGCTTGGCCGATCGCCTCGGCACGATTGCCCCGGGCAAATTGGCCAACCTCACGATCACCGACAGCGACGGTTACTTCGATCCCGAGGGCACACTGCGCGCCGTGTGGATTGAGGGCCGGCCCTACGAAATGGAGCCGGCGAAGGCGCCGGTGGCCAAAGCGGACGAGGACAAGGCCGCGAAGGAGAAAGCGGACAAAAAGAAGGCCGATACCCGCGAGCTGGCCCGCAAGCGGGCCGCCGCGGAGCCCCTTTCCAATCGTGGCGTGCTCACGAACCCTCCGGCGGTCATAGTCCGCAACGCGACCCTCTGGACCTCCGGCCCCCAGGGCATCCTCACCAATGCCACGCTCTTGGTGAAAAACGGGAAGATCACCGGCGTGACCGCCGCCACTTCCGCAATCCGCATTCCGCAATCCGCACTCGAATTGGACGGCACCGGCCTGCACGTCACCCCCGGCATCCTCGATGCCCACAGCCATTCGATGATCCTTGGCGGCGTCAACGAGGGCACCTTGCCCAGCACCGCGATGGTCCGCATCGGCGACGTGGTGAATTCCGAGACCGACAACATTCACCAGCAGCTCGCCGGCGGCACCACCACCGTGAATCTGCTCCACGGCTCAGCGAATCCCATCGGCGGCCAGAGCCAAGTCATCAAACTCCGTGACGGCGAAGGGCCGGAGGAACTCAAATTCAGCGGCGCGCCGGGCGGAATCAAGTTCGCCCTCGGCGAGAACGTGAAGCAGGCCAACTGGGGCGAGAAATACACTTCCCGCTTCCCGCAAACCCGCATGGGCGTGCCCACGTTCATGCGCAATCGCTTCACGGCCGCCCAGCAGTATCGCGACGCCCTGAAGACACCTTCCGCCGAACCGGTTCGCCGCGACCTCGAACTGGAAGCCCTCGCTGAAATCCTCGACGGCAAACGGCTTATCCACTGCCACAGCTACCGGCAGGACGAAATCCTTGCCTTCCTTCGCACGATGGAGTCCTTCGGCGTCCGTGTGGCTACGCTCCAGCACATCCTCGAGGGCTACAAGGTCGCCGACGAGATCGCGAAGCACGGTGCGGGCGCTAGCGCCTTCGCCGACTGGTGGGGTTACAAGTTCGAGGTGATCGACGCCATTCCCTACGCCGGCTCGCTCATGCAAGCGCGCGGCGTGAACGTGAGCTTCAACTCCGACTCCAGCGACCACGCCCGCCGGCTGAACTTCGAGGCCGCCAAGGCCGTGAAATACGGCGGCACACCCGAAGCCGAGGCGTTGAAGTTCGTGACACTGAACCCCGCGAAACAGCTCGGCATTGACCAGTGGGTCGGTTCGCTCGAACCGGGCAAGGACGCGGACTTCGTGATCTGGTCCGGCCACCCGCTCGACTCCGGCAGCGTGTGCCTCCAGACATGGATCGACGGGAAGAAATACTTCGACCGTTCGCTTGACCCCGCCCGCGCCAAAACCCTCGCCGACGAACGCACCGCGCTCATCGCCAAGGCGAAGAAGCTCGCCGGCGAAGGCGGCGACGCCACCGCCAGTGACAAGGCCCGCGAGAAATTCTTCCAGCGCGCGCTGGAACACGCCTTCCACCTCGGCGT
>CAIWAH010000108.1 GCA_903910585.1 uncultured Verrucomicrobiota bacterium | reverse complement strand
GGCCAACCGGAGCAGCGCGATGAGGAACGGCAAAGCGACCAGCAGCGGCATCATCCGGCGGAAAATCCGCCCGGCCAGATGGGCGGCCACGGCCACCCGCATCATCCCCTCGAACGGACGCAATGCGATCGCCCCGGCCGCTGCGGCGCCTGCGGCCCACTGAAACCACCGCAATCGTGTCCGGATCCGCCAACCGGAGAGGACCACGCCCACCAGCGCCAGCAGGGCTCCTTCAACCCGGGAGGCAACGGTTGACTCCGCACCCGACCACCACGGAATCACCCACGTTCCCAATCCGGCCGCCACCGCTACGAGGGCCAACCCAAGGGCTGCGCTCCGCCACCGACGGTCCCGCCGCCGATGCGGAGTTCCGGGCGAGCGAAATGCCTCCCTTTCGGCGAGCAGCAGGGATGTTCCCGCCGCAATGGAGCCGGCAAAGACGGAAAGGGGCGCCACGCGCGACGCTCCCTCGACCTCCAGCAAGATGCCGATGATTCCGGTTGCCATCGCCCATACGGCACCCGTGCGAACCAATACCCGGGCCACCCGGCGCACCCGCCGGAAATGGACCGCCGCCCACGTCGGTGCGACGTCGGCCCGCAACCGGACAGCCGATTCCGTTGGAATGGTTTGAGGAAACACTTTGCGCGAAGCTCTGCGACGACACGGAGTCACCAGGGGCGGGGTTTTCCCGCCTTCCGCGAAGTCACCAGCACATCGGCAGAAACCGTCCCGGACTCAACCGTTTCCCCGATCCGGAAGTCCGCAAACCTCAGGGACGGGCCGGCTTGCGTAGAAACTCAACCAGGCGGGATCGCTCGCGGGTCGCCGGTTGGCATTCGGTGCCAGTGCAGCAATACGCCAGGGTGAACTCCTCGTTCACCGGCAGCGACCGCGCGAAGGGCTCAACCGGGCCATGGTTGCCCAGGACAACGCGATGCGGTTCGAAAACTCCGTGGGCCGCCCGCAGCAGACTGGCGGTGCTGCCACAGGTGAAATCCCCGGCCAGGACCACGCGCTTGGGTTCCTGGAGGGCGAAATCGAGCGCCAGCAGCAAATGCGGCACCGCCTGCGGGACCTGATGCAGCCGCTGCGCAAACAGCCGGAGCGTCTTTTCGGCGGCTTCCCGCCAGTCCTTCCGTTCGCAGATCGCCGCAAGTTTCAGGAGAGCCAGCGCGGCGACGCTGTTGCCGCTGGGTTCGGCCCCGTCGTAATCTTCCTTGTTCCGCAGCAGCAGATGCGGCGTATCCGCCGTGGTCTGCCAGAACCCGCCGTTTTCCGGGTCGTAGAAGCGCCGGATCGTGGCCTCGGCGAGCTCCACCGCGAACTCCAGGTGTCGCGGATCCACGGTCGCCTCGTAGAGTTCGACCACCCCGGCAAGCAGATTGGCGTAGGCGTCCAGCAACTGGACCTGATCGCGCTCTCCTTCCCGCCAGCGATGGTAAAGCGTCTTGCTTCCCTCATCCCAAAGCTGCGCCTTGAGGAAGCGAAGATTGCGTTCCGCCGCCTCGCGAAACTCGTCGTCCTTCAGCACCGCGGCCGCGCGGGCGATGGCGCCCAGCATCATCCCGTTCCAGGAGGCGAGCACCTTGTCATCGAGATGCGGACGGACGCGCTTGGCGCGCTCGACCAGCATCTTCGCCTTGGCGGCTTCCAACAGCGGCCGGTCCGCCGGCTCCACCCGCGGATCAACGACACTGAGCACATTCTGGTGCGGCAAAGGGTCCGGATCGCTGTGGTCCACGAAGTTGCCGGCCTTGGTCACGCCGAAATGCCGGGTAACCACGTTGAATTCCTCGACCGTCAGCAGCCGCGACAGCTCGTCGTGCGTCCAGCAATAGAACTTCCCTTCCTTGCCCTCGCTGTCGGCATCTTCGGCCGAATAGAAGCCTCCGTCAGGATGGGTCATGTCCCGAAGCACGTAGCCAATCACGTCGCGGGCCACCGCCCCATACCGCTCCTCCCCGCTCACGACATGGGCATCCAGGTAGAGCTGCACGAGCTGGGCCTGGTCATAGAGCATTTTCTCGAAGTGCGGCACGAGCCAGCGTTCGTCCACGGAGTAGCGGGCAAAGCCGCCGCCGAGCTGGTCGTTCATCCCGCCCGCCGCCATCGCGTCACAGGTGTGGAGGACCGCCTTGATCGCCTCCGCATCCCCAAAACGGCGGGCATACCGCAGGAGGAACAGGGGTTGGCTGGGCCGGGGAAATTTGGGCGCGCCGCCAAATCCGCCGTGTTGCGGGTCATACTCGTGGAGGAACGATTGGCCGGCTCCGTGCAGCTCACGTTCCCCGGTCGGAAAAGCATTCGCCGCATCGTGGCTGGCCATTGCCTGAAGGCGGGCGGTGACGTCGTTGGCGGAGTCCAAAATATCCGCCCGGCGCTCCTTCCACAGCTCCGCCACCCGCTCCAATACCTGGGTGAAAGCGGGCCGGCCGTGCTTCGGCTCCGGGGGCCAGTAGGTTCCGCCGTAAAAGGGCTTCAGGTCCGGCGTCAGGAACACGTTCATCGGCCAGCCACCGCTGCCGGTCGTCATCTGGACGAAGCCCATGTAGATTTTGTCCACATCAGGCCGTTCCTCACGGTCCACCTTGATGCTGACGAAGTGCTCGTTGAGCACCTTCGCGGTCGCCGCATCCTCAAACGACTCGCGCTCCATCACATGGCACCAGTGGCAGGTCGAGTAGCCGATGCTGAGCAGGATGGGCTTGTTCTCCTTTCGCGCCTTCTCGAACGCGACGTCACCCCACGGAAACCAGTCCACGGGATTGTGCCGGTGCTGGAGCAGGTAGGGCGACTTCTCCTGCGCGAGGCGGTTGGTGTGCTTCGGCGTGCCGGCCGGAGCGTTGGTGGCGGAACTCACGGGCGGAGCTTAGCCAGCCCGCTCCAATTGGCCAGCGGCCCGGGAAACACAAAGCCCGGCTCCCGTGAAGGAGCCGGGCGGTGCATTCGGGCAGGAGCCCTACTTGGCAGCAGCTGCCTCTGCCGCCTTCTTCTTGGCGGCCTCCTCTTCTTCGGCCTGCTTCTTCTTCAGGTCTTCGCGCTCCTGACGGGCCTTCTCATCGAACATCGGGATCACGACCCGGCCCTCGCTCAGCACGGGAGCGAGGTCGAAGTGGTTGGCGAGGCTGTAGACAAAGCTCACGGCCACAACGAAGGCGAGCAGCTTGGGCCAAGCGGCGGGCGCCTCGGCAAACTTGTCCGCGGCCGCCGGCAGCGAACCGGGGGGAAGCTTGGCGACCGAAGTGAGCGAGGTTCCGAAGGGGACATTGACCTTGGCACGGGCGTTCACCGCCCAGCCGTTCGCATCCAGGATCGGGCCCAGGTTGCGCTTTCGCAGCTTGAGCCACGCGATCAGCATGGACGGACCGGAAACCAACAGCAGCAGGCCAACCAGCGCGAGGCAGAGCTGCCAAAACGGCAGCTTGAGCAGACCGGAAAGGTAACCGGCAATCGTAGCGAACGCCGTGCCGATGGCGCCGAAGGCGACGCCCATCGCCGCCACCGCGCCGACATCCACCTTCTTCGGTTCGGCCGGCTTTGCCTTGTCCGCATTGGCGGCGACCTCCGCGGTCTTGGCGAGCTTGGCGTTCGCCTCGGCATCCGCAGCGGCGGCGCGCTTCGCGATCTGTTCCTCGATCATGCGCACCAGCTTCTTGTAGGGCGACCAGAACGCCTGCCGGATGCTGATGGGATTGTCCACGATCTTGGTGATCGTCGCGTCCCAGTCACGTCCCTGACGGTCGTAGAAGATGCCGTTCCGGCCGACGATGAGATTGTCGCTGTCACCGTCAGTGAAGGCGGCCATCACGCTGCGCTTCTCGCCGCTGCCCTTGCGGACACAGTCCACATAGGCCAGGTAGGTTCCGGCCATCGGTGCCATGGAGGCATGCCGGCCAGCGTCCTCAACCGAAATGCAGAGCTGGCAGCTGCGCTGATCGAGGAACAGCGTGCCAACCTGGAAGATCGCCGGTTCGCCGCCGTTGTAGAAGTCCTCGAAGTTGACGAAGTTGGTCGCCAGGCGGTGCAGGTCCCGCACGTAGCGGACGAGCCGGTCCACATTGGCGATGGAGTTGGCGTTGCCTTCCTCGGCCTTGTCCTTCGCCAGCAGCTCGGCCAACGCGGCTTTGGAGTTTCCTGCGAGGATTGCCCGGATGCGCTCAATACCGAGCTTTTCGAGGGCAGCGCCAGCTTTCCCGGCCTGCCAGCATTCGAAGGCACCCAGCTTCGCGGTGACCGCAGCCCAATCAGCTTCGGTGAGTTCAGCCCTCTCTCCCAGCAGCGGAGTGATTGCAGCGGCCTTGAGGGTGGCAATCGCACCCGCCCACGCGGGGTTGATTCCCAATCCCAGCGGAAGCGGCTTGCCTGCCGCAACCGTGGCGAGGGGGAAACCGGCCACCTCGGCGGCAGTGATCGTCAGATCCTTGGCTGCCAGCGCGAGGTATTCCTTTTCCTCGCGATTGACCGCCGCGAGCGCCCGCGGGTCGAACGCGGCCAAACGGCAACGGCCGAAGTAGTCGTCCACCTTGGCCTTGACGGCCTTCACCGCGGCTACCGCTGCCGCAGTCGCCGGTCCCAACGGAAGAATCGAGGCGGCTTCGGACTCTGACTTCTTGATCCAGCCGTCATAGGCGGCCAATTCCGCGAAGAACGCATCGATCTTTGCCTGATCGATTCCAGCCTTGCCGGATCGATCCACGACCGAGCCCAGCGTGGAAATGACGTCGGCAATCACCGATTTGGTGGCCTCTTCGCCGGCGGACTCGGGAACAATGATTCCGTCGCCATTGAATACGGTCTGGGCAAAAATCTTGGCGACATCGGCAGTGTCGGCGGCCGTGATCGCGGTGGCGTCCTTCTTGCCGAGGTTGCTGAGGATGTTGCGGGCCGAACTGGCGATTGCCTTGCCTTCCGGGGTGGCGTCGTTGATGGAGGCCAAGGGCAGCGAACTCCCGGCCTTCACCAGGTCGTCGGGATTCTTGAGCAGGCCGCCCGCCCACTTGAGTGCGGCAATCAGTTCGGGGGCGCGCACCCGGCCATCGTTGTCGGAATCGATCAGCGCGAGCGTTTGCCGGTCAAATTCGAGACCGCTCGCAGGGCACGCCAAGGCGACCCAAAGTTTCTGGTCGAGCTGATCGAGGTTCAGGAGATCCGCTCCGGTCTCGAGCTTCACTTGGTCAAAGCCGCCGGCGCGGAAGAAGCGCCACGTGTGGGTGGTTTCTGCCATAGGGGTAAATTAGTTTCCTTGCGGTGAAAAGCCTCACCGATGGCGGTTAGAATACTGCGGAATCCGGCAGCATCCAAAGCGCAATCTGGCCCGGCGGGCCGCCGGCTGGGCACCAAAACAAAAAGCGCCCGTTCCAGTGGCCGGAACGGGCGCCTGTTCAAACCCGAAATCTCAGATGGCCGCCAGGGCGTTACCGGCCTGCTGCGGTGCCTCCGCCGGATTCGTGTAGCCGACGTTCACGTCCAAACCGAGCGACTGCATTTCCTTCACCAAAACGTTGAAGGATTCGGGGATGCCCGCCTCGAGCGAGTTGTCGCCCTTGACGATGCTCTCGTAGATGCGGGTGCGGCCCTGCACATCGTCGGACTTGACGGTGAGCAGCTCCTGGAGCGTGTAGGCCGCGCCGTAGGCTTCCATGGCCCACACTTCCATTTCGCCGAAGCGCTGGCCGCCATACTGGGCTTTG
>CAIWAH010000107.1 GCA_903910585.1 uncultured Verrucomicrobiota bacterium | reverse complement strand
GTCACCGGCGTCCTCACCCTCGGCCACGTCCTCAACAACACCATCCAAGACATCCTCGCCCGCAAGGCGCGCATGGACGGCAAGGAGGTCCTCTGGCTGCCCGGCACCGACCACGCCGGCATCGCCACCCAGAACGTCGTCGAGAAGACGCTGAAGAAGGCCGGCGAGATCAAGCACCGCGACGACCTCGGCCGCGAGGCGCTCGTGGCCAAGATCTGGGAGTGGAAGGAGAAATACGGCGGCATCATCCTCAAGCAGCTCCGTGCGCTCGGCGCGTCCTGCGACTGGACCCGCACCCGTTTCACCATGGACCCGGAGTATTCCCGCTGCGTCCAGAAGGTGTTCGTCGATCTCTACAAGAAGGGCCTGATCTACCGCGGCAAACGCATGGTCAACTGGTGCCCCGCCTCGCTCACCGCGCTGTCCGACGAGGAAGTGGTAATGAAAGAGCAGAAGGGCTTCATGTATCACTTCCGTGTGGAAGTGGTGGAGCTAGTGGCCCAGCCGCCCTCGGCTGGGGAGGTAGTGGGGCAGGCGCCCCCGCCTGCCTCAGTCCAACAGGCGCCCTCGCCTGTCGGCTCGGCGGCGGGAACGGGCGAGGGCGCCCGTTCTACCCACACAGGCGAGGGTGCCTGTGCCACTACGATTAAGCCCACGGGCATCTTCCTCACCATCGCCACCACGCGCCCGGAAACCATCCCGGCCGACACGGCCGTGGCGGTGAATCCCAAGGACCCGCGCTACACGCACCTCATCGGCAAACACGTCATCAAGGCGCTGCCGCTCGATGTGCCGAAGGAACAGCGGATGATCCCGATCATCGCGGACGAACACGTGGACTTCGAGTTCGGCACCGGCGTGCTGAAGGTCACGCCCGCACACGACAAGGCCGACTTCGAGATCGGCCTGCGGCACAAGCTGCCGGTCATCGATATCCTCACGCCCGACGGCAAGATGACGGCCGAAGCCGGCGCTGACCTGGCCGGGCTGGATCGCTTCGTCGCGCGCAAGAAGGCGATGGAACTGATGGAAGCCGCCGGCTCGTTGGACAAGGCCGAGCCCTACACGAACAACGTGGGCTTCAGCGAACGCGCCGACGTGCCGATCGAGCCGCGCCTGAGCGAACAATGGTTCCTCAAGTATCCCAGCGTGGAAGCGTCGAAGGCGTGCGTGGCGCAGCCGGGTGATTCGGTGGGGCGAGAGTCCGCTCGAGCCCATTCTGCCGGCGAAGCCGGCGCGAGCACCGCGAGCATCTCGGGACAGGACGCTTCCTCCGGTCGCCTCGCTGCGCTCGAAAGTGGGCTCGACGGAGTCTCGCCCCACCCGGCGGGCCAGATGCGCTTCTACCCGGACCGCTGGGCCAAGGTGTATGACCACTGGATGGGCGGCATCCAGGACTGGTGCGTCAGCCGCCAGCTCTGGTGGGGGCATCGGATTCCGGTGTGGACGAAGCAGATTTCAGTGAAGACAGATAACACCAAGGTCTTCCCGCCGACATCTGTGCTTTCCAATAGTTGGGAAAAAGGCTCTGCCACGTCTCGCGGTCAGGACATTGGTCAATCTGGCGTTTGGTTCCTTGTTCGGTCGAAGGATTCAACACACGTCTTGGGATCGAATTCAGCCACCGCGGTTCTCACGCGGTCTGATGAAGGCGGCTCGGACATTTCACCGCATCACTCGCTTCCAGACGGAGAATACAAATTAACGGTCTGCGCGTTTGATGAAGCCGACTGCAAAGCTTTGTTGGAAGACGGTTTCATCCAAGACTCCGACGTCCTCGACACCTGGTTCAGCTCCTGGCTCTGGCCGTTCGCCACGATGGGCTGGACCGGCGACAAGGAGACCGACGCGAAGAACCCGACGCTGAAGGCGTTCTACCCCACGACCGACCTCGTCACCGGGCCGGACATCATCTTCTTCTGGGTCGCCCGCATGATCATGGCCGGCTACGAGTGGATGGGCGATCTGCCGTTCCGGAACGTCTATTTCACCGGCATCATCCGCGACAAGCAGGGCCGCAAGATGTCGAAGTCGCTCGGCAATTCGCCCGACCCGCTCGATCTCATCGCCAAGTATGGCGCCGATGCGTTGCGCTTCGGCGTGATGCGCGCCGCGCCGCTCGGCCAGGACGTGCTCTTCGACGAACAGACGGTCGAACTCGGCCGCAACTTCTGCAACAAGCTCTGGAACGCCTGCCGCTTCCGGCAGCTAGTAGGGCAGGCTGCCAGCCTGCCGGGTAGTTCGGGCTGCCAGCCCGAACAGTCGTCCGCCCCCAACGGGCTGGCAGCCCGTTCTACGGATGCGGGCACGGCTGCCCGCACTACTAGCGGCGACGATGTCTGCGGGGAGATCAATCCCGCGCTGCTGACTTCGGACGACAGGTGGATCCTCCTGCGGCTCGACCAGGCAATCCGCGAAGTCACGCAGGCCTTCGCCGACTACAAGTTCAGCGACGCCACGGCCACGCTCTACCGCTTCTTCTGGAGCGAGTATTGCGACTGGTATGTGGAGGCCTCGAAGGCGGCGTTTGCCGGTAGCCGCCGAGGTAACGAGGCGGAGGGCGACGCCCCGGGCAATCCGCCTCCTCACGTCGGCGGCTACGATGAACGCCTCGCGGCGAACAAGCTCGCCGTGATGGACTTCGTGCTCGGGCACCTGCTGCGGCTGTTCCATCCGTTCCTGCCGTTCATCACCGAGGAACTGTGGCACGGCATGGGTTTCAGCGCCGACATGCCCGAGGACCAAGGCGGCAAGACGATCATGTTCGCCCGCTGGCCGAGGCCGTTCGACGACGACGAGAAGACCTTCTTCGGCCTCGACGCCGCGGCCGACCAGCAGGCGCAGGCTAAGTATGACCTCGTTTCCCTTGGCCGTGGCCTGCGCCGCGACCTGAAGCTGGACCCGGCCAAGAAGCTGAAGTTCGTGCTGCGTCCCGCCGGCGAACTGGCCGCCGCCGAAGTCGAAGTGCTCAAGCTGCTGCTCAACGCCGAGACGGTCGAAGTCGTCGGCGCCGCCTGGACTCCGGACAAAGGCACGCCGAGCGCCGGCAATGCGTTGGGCGAACTGTTCCTGCCGACGGCCGGCCTCGTGGACTACGCCGCCGAGCGCACCCGCCTGACGAAGGAGGTCGAGAAGATTGATGCCGAGATCGAGAAGGTGCAGGCCAAGCTCGCCAATCCGGCCTTCACAGAAAAGGTGCCGGCGAAGGTGCTCGAAGAACACAGGCAGCGCCTGGCCGACTGGCAGGCGAAGAAAATGCAGGTCCTGGCCTCGCTGGAGAACCTGCCGGCGTAGCGGCACCATTCCCCTGACGCGCCGCTCGTCACCGCCGCAAAACGCCGTTCGCCGGAACAGGGGTTGTCCTTTCCCGAATGGCGCCAGAGCGGAAAGCGGAGCCCCGCGCAGGGATTGACGGCAGGTGCGGGGTGTTCTCCATCGCCCTCGCCGGGCGGCTGGAGGCGCGCTCGCCCACTGAGGCCGCGGCAGCGGGCCGGTTGCAGAACCGGATTCTGGCCGGGCTGCTGGCTACTTTTTCGCACGTCGCGGTGGTGCGGTCGTCCTACGGCGACTTCGCCTGGGCGAGCGCCGAGCCGCTGGATTCCCTGAAACAGGCCGTGCCGTCGGCGTTGCGGGAGTTTCTCGCGGGCGCGGGAGACACCGGCAATTTCGGGCAGCCAAAGGTGGAGTTCCTGGAGGAATCCCTGATCCGACAGCGGGCCGCGGGCTTTTCGCCGATCGGCGACGCTGACCTGCAGCTGGTGCTGCGGTTGAGCTGGCGGAAACTGAAGG